>JBIKPB010000214.1:0-3249 GCA_044357705.1 Formosimonas sp.
TAACCACAGACCAAGAAAAAGATTAAACTTCAATCCTCCGATTCAAGCCGTTACTATGAATCTTCTTCAAAATTGCCTTTCGTAGTTTAATTCACCATTAATTATTGATTTTGATCTGAATTTTGTGCGGGTTTCCCGCTCAAAATTTCTACCTCAGAATCACAAAAAGTAGGTTTTTACTTTTTTGAAGGATTTTTTATGGCTTGGAATAAAAACGAAATGGCGGCACGCGCCGCGCAAGAGCTCGAAGACGGCTTTTATGTTAATCTCGGCATTGGTTTGCCAACTTTAGTCGCTAATTATGTGGGTGACGACAAAGAAGTGTGGCTGCAATCCGAAAACGGTTTGCTCGGGATTGGCCCCTTTCCGACCGAAGATGAAGTGGATGCAGATTTGATCAACGCGGGCAAACAAACCATCACGACTTTGCCTGGTTCCGCGGTATTTTCATCCGCCGATTCGTTCGGTATGATTCGCGGCGGTCACGTCGATTTGTCGATTTTGGGTGCGATGCAAGTCTCTGCTCAAGGCGATTTGGCGAACTGGATGATTCCGGGCAAAATGGTCAAAGGCATGGGCGGCGCGATGGATTTGGTCGCGGGTGTGCGCCGCGTGATCGTGCTGATGGAGCACACGGCCAAGCGTAAAGATGGCTCAGGCGAAGATCACAAGATCTTGCCAGCTTGTACGCTGCCATTGACCGGAGTCGCCGTAGTTGATCGAATCATCACGGATTTGGGCGTATTTGATGTGACCGAGGCCGGTTTAAAAATCATTGAGTTGGCACCAGAAGTAGCTTTTGACGACGTGCAAAGTAAAACCGGCGTGCCCTTGATGCAGTAAAACCAATTTACGGAATCACTTTTAATCGCTCTAAACTCCGTAAAAGTAATAGTAATTTTAAATAAAACCGTGTTCATTCATGAGATGAACACGGTTTTTCATTTCATGAATACAAATACTTGAACAATCGTTCAACTGTTGCTATGATTACATCCTTTTCAACTTCTAACAAAGCATTTAATCATGTCCACAACGGATGAACACATTGAAGAACTGTCTGACATTTTCAGTTTACTCGGTGATCCGACACGTTTGCGCATCGTTTTAAGTTGCATGGACGAATCACTCACGGTCACGCAAATCGCCCAAACCATCGGCGTCAGTACTTCGCTGATCAGCCACCATTTGCGCTTACTACGCGCGACCCGATTGATTAAAGCCGAACGACAAGGCAAGCAGATTTTTTGCAATGTCGCCGATGAACATATTCGTTTGATTTTACGCAATATGCTTGAACACATTACGGAACCACACGATGAGTGAACACGACCACAAACATGACCACGGGCATGCCCATACCAACGACTACCATACACATGGCAAAGGCGATGCGCACCACAACCATCAACACGATTTCAGCAAAGCGCACTATCTGGGCATCGCTTTATTGCTCACAGGGCTTTTTGCAGTGGTTGAAGTCGTTGCGGGGCTTTACTCCGGCTCGCTCGCGCTGATCGCGGACGCTGGTCACATGATGACCGATACGGCTGCGCTCGGTTTAGCATTTTTCGCACAAAAAATGGCCTCACGTTCGGCTTCAGGTAAGCTGAGTTTTGGCTACACACGCATCGAAATCGTCGCGGCATTTGTCAACGCGCTGTCAATGTTGGCGATTGTGGCGTGGATTTTCATCCAAGCCATTCAGCGCTTTTTTGAGCCACAACCAATCAATGGCGAAACAGTGTCGTGGGTTGCGTTTGGTGGTTTATTAATCAATTTGATCGTTGCCAAGTTGTTGCACAGCGATCAAAGCAGCTTGAACTCACGCGCCGCTTTGGTACACGTCATGGGCGATTTACTCGGCTCTGTCGCCGCGATTGTGGCTGGTTTGGTGATTGTTTGGACGGGCTGGTTACCAATCGATCCGATTTTGTCTATCTTGGTTGCGCTATTGATCATCCGCTCAACATTGGGAATTTTAAGAGACTCTGCGTGGGATTTGATGGATGCAGTACCGAATCACATCGACTACGATGCAGTCGGTAAAAGTTTGCACGCCGTTCAAGGGATTATGTCGGTTCATGATTTACACATCTGGAATATGTCGCCGAATCAGCCCACGCTAATGGCCCATGTAATTTTGCAGCCGAATACGTCATGGCCGATTGTATTGGATCGAGCACGTGAAATGTTGCGACATGATTACAACATTGACCACATCACGCTGCAAGCCGAATGGCAGCTCGACAATTGCAATAATGTCGAGCATCACATTGTCAAAGGCGGCGCATAAAAAAACGGGGCGAATTTAAATTCGCCCCGTTTTAATTTCTGCTTTTTGCAAATTTTGTCGAGTTTACAGGACAAAATGCCTAACCTTTAGTATGAAAAATTAGGTTTTTACTTTTTTACATTAAATCGACAAACCACCACTAACCTCCAATGCCACGCCATTAATGTAACTCGCTTCATCCGACGCCAAAAAGGCATACGTATTGGCGATTTCTTCAGGCTGCCCCAAACGGCGCTGCCAGCACTGCCCTTTCATGACATCCAATACTTTTTCTGGAATCGTATCCAAAATCGGCGTTTGGATGAAACCCGGACAAACTGCATTGACGCGAATGCCTTTCGGCCCCAACTCGCGCGCCCAAGTCGTAGTCATGCCGATCACACCATATTTCGATGCCGCGTAATTGGTTTGACCAAAATTACCGTACAAACCAACCACCGAAGATGCGTTCAAAACCACGCCCGAGCCCTGCTCCAGCATCGTCGCTGCAACCGCTTGCGTGCAGGTAAATACGGCTTTAAGATTGACACTGATCACTTGGTCAAATTGCGCTTCGGTCATATTTACCAATCTCGCATCGCGCGTAATTCCAGCATTGTTGACCAAAATATCAATGCGTTGATGCGCATGTTTGACGCGCTCGACCAACGCATCCATCTGCACACGTTCGGTCACGTTGACCAGCGCCACCTCAACCGTCAAGTGCTCTTGCGCCAAAGTCGCTTGCGCCGCTTTGAGCGCCTCTTCATTCACATCGACCATGATTACGATCGCACCCTCGCGCGCGAATTTTTGGGCAGTGGCAAAACCAATCCCTTGAGCGGCGCCGGTAATGATGGCAACTTTGTTTTTTAAACGCATCTGAACTTCCTATGTAACATTTAAATCAATATTAAAAAAATGGTGGGCAATTTGCCCACCGCTCAAAACCATAATTGACTAATCAACATCCA
>JBIKPB010000218.1:0-3168 GCA_044357705.1 Formosimonas sp.
GGCGTTCAGCTTACGCGCCGATCAAAAAATCGACTCTGCGCTGAATGCCCTCAACAATACTTTTACAACCAGCTACCAAGGCTCGTCAGACAACGCCAAACCGTTTTTCATCCGCGAAAATGAAGATCCAACACTACTCAAAAATCCAGCGAGTCAGATCACCAATAAGGTTGCAGTCAGATTAGCAGATAAAATTGCAGTCACAGAAAAAATCTTAGTCGAGATTGCAGCCAACCACAGCCCTGCGGTTTTTGCTTCGTCACTGGCGTTTGAAGACATGGTCTTAACAGACATAATTGCCAAGGCCAAGCTACCCATCGAGATTTTTACTTTGGCAACGGGCATGCTGCATCCAGAAACAACCGATATGGTCAAAGTGATTGAACATCACTACGGCATCAAAGTGGCCGAGTTTGCCCCATTGGATACAGACGTTGAACAGTACATCCAAGAGCACGGCAAATTCGCATTTTATGAATCTGTAGAACTGCGCAAAGACTGCTGCTACATCCGCAAGGTTAAACCATTACAACGTGCATTGAACGGCAAAAAGGCTTGGATCACAGGCCAACGCCGCGAACAATCCATGACCCGCACGACGCTTCAACAGCACGAGTTTGACGATGCGAATGCTTTAGACAAATTTAATCCATTGGCAGATTGGACGTTTGACGATGTCAAAAAGTACATCGCTGATTATCGCGTTCCCTATAATCCGCTACACGACAAAGGCTACCCATCCATCGGCTGCGAACCCTGCACCCGCGCCGTCAAAGCGGGCGAAGACATCCGCGCAGGTCGCTGGTGGTGGGAATCGGCCGACTCCAAAGAATGCGGCCTACACATTGCCGAGCACGGTGAGCATGTGACGCATGAGGATGAGGTGGATTAACCACAGCGAAATGGGCTTACTGAAGCGATATTTTTGAACAAATCACTGAGGAGAACAACATGGAGCTGCTGCAAGCCATCTTAACCGTCGCAGCCATCGCAGCGATTGGTATCATGAGCCCCGGCCCTGATTTTTTCGCTGTCACTTATGCCTCCATGTTGCAATCGCGTCTCAGCGCATTTTGGGTCGCATTGGGCGTGATTTGCGGCAATGGTATTTGGGCAGGCGCGGCATTGCTCGGCGTGGGTGCTTTGTTTGCGCTGTTCCCGACGTTTTACTTGGGCTTTAAGATTTTTGGCGCATTGTATTTGTGTTATTTGGGTATTAAAATGCTGCGCTCGGCGC
Source organism: Formosimonas sp. (assembly GCA_044357705.1). Lineage (GTDB taxonomy): Bacteria > Pseudomonadota > Gammaproteobacteria > Burkholderiales > Burkholderiaceae > Hydromonas. Next base: position 1,238 of record JBIKPB010000218.1, read on the forward strand.
GTCAACCTTTACCCGAAAATGGTGCAGAATCGAGTTCAAACTCGGCATATACCTTGTTCAGCAAAGGGCTTGCAACCACCATGTCCAATCCCAAAGCTGCTGTGTACTACGCATCCGCATTATCAGCCGCCGCACCGCAGCACGCGAGTTGGGCAACCTTAATACTGCTCTTAGCCACCGTGGTATTGGTCGCAACCGTCTGGTTCAGCTTGGTGATTTTAGTACTCTCAACGCCCAAAGCATCGGCGGCTTTTCGTCGATTCAAAGCCTATTTTGAATCCCTATTTGGCGGGCTCTTACTCACTTTTGGCTTAAAACGCCTGTGGGATGCGAAACCTTAAACGACCGAATTTTTAATTTTATATTTATCTAAGCGATTTATGACTGATTTTAACCACCAATTCAACTCCGCCCACCTCGACTGGCTCGAATCCGAATCCATCCACATCCTGCGTGAACTCGCGGCGGAGTGCGAAAAACCCGCTTTATTATTCTCAGGCGGTAAAGATTCGCTCGTCGTTTTGCATTTGGCACTCAAAGCCTTTCGCCCAAACAAACTGCCCTTCCCGCTCGTGCACATCGACACCGGGCACAACTTCCCCGAAGTCATCGAGTTTCGTGACTACATCGTCGATAAAATCGGTGAAAAGCTCATCGTCGGTAGTGTCGAAGAATCCATCCGTAAAGGCACAGTGCGCCTGCGCAACCCTGACACCGACAGCCGCAATGCCGCACAAGCCGTGACACTGCTCGAAACCATCGCCGAACACGGCTTCGACGCCTGCATCGGCGGCGCACGCCGCGACGAAGAAAAAGCCCGCGCCAAAGAACGCATCTTCTCTTTCCGCGACGACTTCGGCCAATGGGATCCGAAAGCACAACGCCCTGAACTTTGGTCGCTGTACAACACCCGCGTCCACAAAGGCGAAAACATGCGCGTGTTCCCCATCTCCAACTGGACCGAAATGGACATCTGGCAATACATCTCGCGCGAACAAATCGAATTGCCATCAATTTACTTCGCCCACGACCGCGAAGTGTTTGAGCGCAATGGTTTAATCGTCTCCAACATGCCCATCACCCCACCATTGACCGATGACGAACGCAACAGCCTCACCACGCAACGCGTGCGCTTTCGCACCGTCGGCGACATGACCTGCACCAGCCCGGTCGCCTCGGTCGCCGATGACGTCAATAAAATTTTGGCAGAAACCGCTGAAACCACAGTCACCGAACGCGGCGCAACCCGTTTGGACGACCAAACCAGCGAAGCATCAATGGAGAAACGAAAACGTGAGGGGTACTTCTAATCCAGCAAATGCGTAGAGCAGATAACACAATGCAAAAGCCCCGTCGCATTCGCGTCGTTAGTACATTAAAACCAAAGGATTAAACCTATGAAAACACCTATTATTGTTGGCTTATTGGCAAGTATGTTCACCATCGGAATCGCAAATGCAGCACCTCCCCGATTATCAGTGGTTCTAAACAGCAGCGTCGATTATCAATGCGCTGATAAAACCAAACTGACAGTCAAATACTATAGTTTGTCGGACAAAAGTTTAGGGTTTATTAAAATCAAAATTGGCGCACAAGCCGAACAAACACTGCCAGAAAGTATTTCAGGCTCGGGCGCAAAATTTTCTGATCTGCGGAGCTTGACATGGTGGACAAAAGGCAACAAAGGCGATGTCTACTTAAGCAACGACGGCCCAGAGGATGCATGGCCTCTGGCACATACTGAATGTGTTGCACTGCCGCACAGAAAAACGAAATCGTGATATGGGCTTTGCGTTGCTCGGTGCTTTGGTAGGCGTGGTGTTATTATCAACCCAGCACAACCGTCAAATGAATCAGCACAAACTTTAAACCAATACGCCATAAATTTTACAAAGGAGTTTTATCATGAACAACAAAACCATCATTGCAAT
>JBIKPB010000219.1:0-3164 GCA_044357705.1 Formosimonas sp.
CGCGACTGAAATCGGGTTAAACAATGCTGCTTTGATCTGTTTTTCAAACAATAGCGCCAATAAAACCGCGGGAATCGTTGCAATAATGACATTGAGCGCAAATTGATAGGCTTTGCGATCTCTGCGAAATAAACCGCACACTACCGAAATAATGCGCTCGCGAAACTCCCAAATCACCGCAATAATCGCACCGAACTGAATTGCAACTTCAAATGCATCCCAAAACTCGCCTTTTAAACCTAACAGTGATTGAGTTAGAATCAGATGCCCTGTGCTTGAAATCGGCAAAAACTCGGTTAAACCTTCGACAATACCCAGTATCGCCGCCTTGAGCATTAAAACAAAATCCATATTTTATGTTCCGAAAAAAGACTTCACTTTTGGGAAAAGCGAAGTTTTGAGCATGAAACTCACACTCCGTTTAAAAAACCAACCGTTCAAACGTTTATTGGCAAAGCGCTCATTATATCAGCGCCAACGATAATGTCCGACCATTTTGAATGCGAATAAAACATCTTCTTCCTGCGTACCCGCACCAATGTTATGAATGATCAAAGGCATCCCTAGCGCTGACTTTCGACTCGACACCAAACCAATATGCGGCAAATTTTGCTCACCAACGCGCCATGTCACCCAATCACCCACCTTATAATCGGTCGGGTTTTGACTCAAAGGCAGACTATTGCCGCGCCGATTCATGAACACTTCTAAATTCAACACGCGTCGGTGATCGATATTGGCATCGGCTTGCTTCAAACCCCAGCGCGTTGGATATTGAGCAAAGTTCTTACGCATGTCTGCATGAACCAATTTCTGTAAATCAATGCCCTGCCCACGCATCGCACGGATAACCACATCGGTGCACACGCCTTTAAACAAAGCAACGTCACCGTTAGGAAAGGGGATGACGGTGTATTCAGGATCATAACGAATGGTTACACCAATTTGACGGCGAGCGTCACTCACCAATTGATGCGCGTCAAAACCATCCAAAGGGAGTTTGGCTTGCGCCGTTTGAATCACATTGGGCATGAAACCCAATATGACGGCGATCCAAGGTGCGTAATATCCACCCACAATCAGCATTATTGCTGCTGCCAGAATAATTAGAACTTTGCTGATGTATTTCATAAATCCCTCCGATCAATGGCTCGACAAATCATAAAATACAGATGTGAACAGAAGGTGAAGTATCACTGCGCAATCCGTTATTTATAAGCTGTTTAAACAGGATTCGGACAAACGCTGCTTACAATAAAAAAATCGTCGCCAAACCCAAAAAGATCAAAAAGCCCATCGTATCGGTCGCGAAGGTCAACAACACGCTGGATCCCACCGCAGGATCCTTGCCATATTTCTCACGCAAAATCGGCACCAGCATGCCCATCGCCGCACCAACCAACATGTTGATGAACATCGCCGCCAACATCACCGCCGCCAGCGCCAAACTGCCCGAGATGATGAATGCAAAAATCGCGGCGATGAAGCCGCCACCGATGCCGATCATTGCGGTCACGGTAAATTCTTTCTTGATCAAGTCATGCATGTTGGCGGAGGTGATTTGTCCCAACGCCAATGCACGAATGATCAGCGTCATGGTTTGATTGCCCGAATTGCCGCCGATCCCAGCAACGATCGACATCAAAAATGCAAGCGCGACAATATGTGAAATCGTGCCTTCAAACCGCGATGCGACATAGGACGCAAAACCCGCTGTGCATAAGTTGACCAACAACCACGGCGCGCGGTTGCGCACTGCATTCGACACAGTTGAAAAAATATCCTGCTCTTCTTTCAAACCCACTTGCGCGAGCACTTCCGATTCACCCTGCTCACGAATCGCATCGACCACCTCGTCAATCGTCAATCGACCGACCAAACGATTTTGCGAGTCAACCACCGGCGCACTGACCAAGTCATAGCGCTCAAACGCTTGCGTGGCGTCATCCATATCATCCAGCGGCGACAACTGCAACACATCTTGACGCATCACATCCGTCACCGAGACATCCGGCTGATTGGTCAAAATGTGCTCCAAACTCAAGCTACCGAGCAACACACCTGCATCATCAACGACGAAGATCTGATCGGTCTGCTCCGGTAGCTCCTCCATCGCCCGCAACTGACGCAACACCATCTCCAACGTCATGTCACTGTGCGTCGTGACCATTTCAAAGTCCATCGCCGAACCAACCGAATCATCCGGATAACTCATCGCCGCTCGTAATTGCGCCTGTTCTTCGACCGGTAGATTTTCGGCAACCTCCTCAATCACCTCGCGGGGTAAGTCATCTGCCAAATCGGCGATTTCATCGGTGTCCAAACTCTCCGTCGCCGCGACCAATTCTTGCTGACTCATATCGGCAATCAACGTTTCACGCACCGAATCGGATACTTCGATCAGAATCTCACCATCGCGCTCAGGATTGACCAAGCGCCAAACCTGCAAACGCTCCTCAAGGTTCAAACCTTCTAAGACGTGCGCAATATCCGCCGAATGCAAACCGTCGAGCACCCAGCGCAATTCGATTTCAGGATTCATGACTTTAGAAATGAATAACCCACCATCCGACTCGCTGGCATCACCAATATCTTGCTGAGTTTCTTGCCAATCAAGCAATGTATGAACCAAATCAAGCGCCTCCGATGCGCGCTCGGTTTCGAAGTGCTTTTTGCTGTCGATCGGTTTTTGCAAATCGTTGTTTAAATCATTCATATACCGCTCCCTTCAATCATCGCTTTTACCCAGACTTTGTATGGTATTCACACAAAATCTCTATTGTCGAATCCATCTTTTATTTTTGCTGTGAGCGCGTCACCAAAGCCACACCAGCCAATGCACAACCAAATGCGAACGTGTGCCAAACCGTCCAAACTTCATCAAATAAAATCATGCCCAAAGCCGCCGCAGTCAAGGGCAACGCCACCGTCATCACGCCCGCACGACTGGCAGGAATGGTTTTTAAACCACGAAACCACAACCACGGCGCAATCTGACTGGCAGACACTGCATAAAAAATCAGCAACGCCCAAGCACCCATCGAAATGCCCGAAAAATCGACTTGTGTTGCTTGATACAAACCCAGCGGCGTGGTCAAAATCAAACCCGTCGTATTCATTGACACTGCAATTTGTTTGGCTGTAAAACCGCTGGTCAAATATTT
>JBIKPB010000220.1:0-3149 GCA_044357705.1 Formosimonas sp.
ATCCTGCTTCAACACAGCGTGTGTTTAATCCTAAACTGAAAATGTAGGTTGATTTTGAGACCTGCGTTTTAATGTTAACGGTCACTTAGAACCGTTGCGTCGAATTTTAAAAATAAATTGAGGAAAAATGAAATTACCTTTAACCGTTTGGGGTTTGACTTTGGGGCAAGCGTTATTGACGACGGGCAATATTTTGCTCGTCTCGGTCAGCGCATTGATTGGTTTGCAAATCGCACCGAGTGCAGCGTGGACGACTTTTCCGGTTGCCATGCAATTTTTGGGATTGATGCTGGTGGTTTTGCCTGCGGCGCATTTGATGCCGCGGTTTGGGCGTAAAGTGGTGTTTATGGTGGGTAATACGTTTGGTGTTGCTGGTGCGGCTTTGGCGTATGCGGCGCTGTTGCAGCAAAGTTTCGTATTTTTTAGCGTGGCGACATTTTTGCTCGGTATGGCAATTGGTGTGAGCCAGCAGTATCGCTTTGCGGCGGTCGAGCACGCCGAGCCTGCACAACGTGCCAATGCGGTGAGTTTGGTGATGGGCGGTGGTGTGTTGGCGGCGGTGTTGGGACCTAATTTAGCGATTTGGGTCAAAAGCGATGTGCCCAATCAGCAATACCTCAATGCATTTGTAGCATTATTGGTTTTGTATGTCATCGCATTCATTTTGGTACTGTGTTTGCCGCTCAAGAAAAATAAGGCGGCCGATTCGACTGGCGTGACGCGCTCGTACGCTGAGTTATTCAAACAGCCTTTGTTGGTCGCAGCCGTGGTCTCGGGCACGATTGGTTATGCCGTGATGGTGTTGCTGATGACCGCTACGCCGTTGGCTATGATGTCGCACGGTTTTCATTTTGAACATTCAGCGCATGTGATTCAGTGGCATGTGTTGGGTATGTTTGTACCGTCGTTCATTACGGGTACGCTGATCACGCGATTTGGCGAAAAAATTATCATGTTGCTCGGTTGTGTTTTGTTGCTGTTGTGTCAGGTGATCGCACAGTTGGGTATTGAGTACATGCACTTTACCGTGGCCTTGGTGTTGCTTGGTATTGGCTGGAACTTCACGTTTATCGGTGCGACGACATTATTGACGCAAACCCATACGCCTGCCGAGAAAGCCAAAGTTCAGGGCATCAATGACTTTTTGATTTTTAGTTTTGCGGCGCTGGCCAGTTTGTTCTCGGGTTATTGGCAAAATTTACTCGGCTGGCAAACGCTTAACCTCATCATGATGCCGTGTGTGGTGCTCGCAGTGGTGTTGATTTATCGTGGGTTTCGTTTTTCATCGAATTTTAAAAAGGTCAAGAATGTCTGAATATAGCGCCACCGTCAACTGGTCGCGTCAAGCGGCTGAAGTATTTATCGATAATCAATATAGCAGGCATCATAAAGTGGTTTTTGACGGTGGGGTGGTTTTGGCGGCTTCGTCGTCACCGCATGTAGTGCCTTTGCCCATGTCGGATGCATCTGCGGTTGACCCTGAGGAAATGTTTGTCGCATCCTTGTCGAGTTGCCACATGCTGTGGTTTCTTGGAATTGCTGCCAAGAAGCGTTTTTGCGTCGATGAGTATCGTGATGATGCGCTCGGTGTGATGGCGCAAAACGAGCAAGGCAAAATGGTCATGACGGTGGTGACCTTGCGTCCGCGAGTCACATTCAGCGGCGAACGAGTGCCGACGCTTGAGCAACTCAACGCCATGCATGAATTGGCGCATGATGAATGCTTTATCGCAAATTCGGTTAAAACGCGGGTCAAGTGTGAACCTGTTTTCATCAACACGCCATAAAGTCGATCCATGAAACGTGCCGTTTATATGATTTTGCCGCCAACTGTCATGCTGCTCGATATGGCAGGGCCGCTTGAAGCGTTGCGCATTGCTCAGCGCTACGGTGCAGCGCTTGACGTGCATGTGGTGGCGCCGACTGTGACGGTATCGAGTTCATTGCCGATACAGATTACGGGTTTGGCGCCTTTGCCGAGCGTTTTGCAAAAAGGTGATTTGGTCATCATTCCAGGCGTATTGGATGAAGAGATAGCCTATCACGGCACGGAAGCCGCTGCGATTGTCGACTTTCTCAAAACCGTATTTGATCCCTGCCAGCATGAAGCCATGAGCGTTTGTTCGGGTGCATTTTTGCTGGGTCAAGCGGGTTTGCTCAATCAACGTTCATGCACCACACATCATTTATTGATTGATTCTTTGAGCGATGAATTTCCGCAGGCGCAGGTTTTGGAAAACCGGGTATTTGTTGAAGACGATGGTTTATTGACCAGCGCCGGCATCACCGCAGGATTAGATGTGACTTTGCATTGGTTGGCGCAGCACTACGGTGCATTGACTGCGCAAAATACCGCGCGCCACATGAACGTTTATTTTCGCCGCGCGCCCAATGATCCTGCTTTGTCGCCCTGGCTGATCGGTCGCAATCATATTCATCTTGCGGTTCATCGCGTACAGGATGCCATTGCTGCCGATCCGGCAGCTGCACATACGTTAAATGATTTGGCACAGATTGCGTTCATCAGCAGTCGTCATTTATCGCGATTATTTAAGCAGCATACCGGTTTGACGGTGCACGATTATCAGTTAAGCCTCAAACATGCATTGTTTGCACAGTGGCAAGCGGCAGGCTATAACCAGGAAAAAGCGGCACTTGCCGCAGGATTTTCATCCGCACAAGCATGGCGGCGTTCGCGATGTGATTCAAATTAAAAAATAATTAAGATTTTGGTTGATCATGAATGACCGAAATTTCAACGTGTTGACTCTTATACTTTGCGAGGTTTGCTTTAAGGAAACGCGGAACAAGTCCCACGTCCCATCAATTCAATTAAAATAGCCGCACCTTATTCAACAGAGAGAAAAGATGCACCCCCCCAGTCTATCCGGCACGTTTGACAAATACAGCAAACGCACCAAACAAGAAATCTTCCTCACCAAGATGGATGGTCTCATTCCTTGGCAGGCACTGTGTGCCGTGATCGAATCTCATTACCCCAAAGCCGGCAATGGTCGGCCACCACGCGGCTTAACCGAAGCGCAACAACAAACCAATCGCCGTAAGGGTTCGGTACGCTCTCGCGTCGAACATCCGTTTCTTTGGATCAAGCGCATTAGGGGCTTTACCATAGCACGTCACCGTGGCTT
>JBIKPB010000269.1:0-2527 GCA_044357705.1 Formosimonas sp.
GCATGACGTATTTATGCAATGGGTTGGGCAACAATAATTTAAATCAGTTGATTAGATTGATCGGTATCTGTTGATGTATGGATGCAAAAAATCCTCAATCTTAGGTTGAGGATTTTTTGCATCGTGTGAGTCACGAACTCAACGGGAGATTCCAAATATGATAGGCAATGCTCCACATCAGAATACCGATCACGAATTCTAAAATGACCCAGGTACGCGCTTTTGCAAATAACGGTGTGAGCAAGCGCGCGCCAAAGCCCAATGCTAAAAACCAGAAATAGGATGCACAGAGCGCACCGATTGCATAGTTGTAATGGTTGGGCTGGTACTGCACACTGATGCCGCCGATGAGCAAAAAGGTATCGAGATAAACATGTGGATTAAGCAAGGTGAATCCGAGACTGGTGAGCACCGCTGATTTGAGTGTAATGGTTTGATTGAGTGGTGTTTCAGCCGCTGGTTGTGCATGACGATAGGCGTTAAGGAAGGCGCGCGCGCCATAAACCAGTAAGAAGGCGACGCCAATATAGCGAATGGCGCTAAGCGTCCATGTGTATTTGGCAAATGTTGCGCCAGCAAAACTCACGCCGAGCAAGATCAATAAAGCATCCATGGTGGCGCAAAACAAGGCGATGATTAAAACGTGCTGACGCAATAAACCCAATTTAAGAACAAATGCATTTTGTGCGCCAATCGGCACTATGAGCGCAAGGCCAGTTAAAAATCCAGATAAGATTGCACCATTCATAAGTCGCCTCCGTTGCTTGATTTTAATCATAGCAATGAAGCCCCGTTCTGGGGCTTCATTGCTGGTTGATGATTATTTATCGTTTAACTAAAAACTTATTTTTTAACTTTATCTTTGGCGCTCAAAAATGCATCTGAATAAAACGCCAGCTCAGATAAATGACGCTGCGAAGTGAATGCTTCATGAGCCGTTTGTACCATAATCGGCGCACCGCATGCATAGACTTCATAATTAGATAAGTCGTCAAAATCGCTTAATACTGCTTCATGCACTAAACCTGTGCGGCCTTGCCATTGATCTTCAGGTAAGGCATCAGAGATCACGGGGGTGTAAGTGAAATTTGGGATTTCGTTTGCCCATTGCTGGGCCAGCTCATGCATGTATAAATCTTGCGGGCGACGTACACCCCAGTAAAAATGAACGGGACGATGTATGTCATTGTTTTGCATTTCCTCAACGATGGCTTTGATGGGCGCAAACCCAGTGCCGGATGCCAAAAAGATGCACGGTTGCATTGTCTCGGTGTTGAGTGAAAAAGTGCCGAGTGGTCCTTCAATACGTAAAATATCACGCTCTTTCATGCTGGAAAATAATTGATCGGTGAAAATGCCACCGGGCATATGGCGAATATGCAGCTCTAATATTTTATCCGCCAAACGCGGTGCGCAAGCCATCGAATAGCTGCGGCGCGTACCGTCGCGCAAGATAAAGTCGATGTATTGACCACCACGGTATTCAAAAGCGTCGTTGGCGGGTAATTGCAAATTGACCAACATAATATCGCCCGATGGTCGAGTCATTGAAATTATGCGGGTTGGCAGTTTTTTGATAGCATAAGCGCCGGCGCTGATCACACGCGCTTCGATCGTAACGTCAGAGTTGACTGTAGTGTGACAGAGTAGGGCAACGCCATGCTCTTTTTCTTCGTCGGTAATGGCGTTGCTGTCTTCAAAATGATTGACGCTGCCTGATACGATGATGGACTTACATGAGCCGCATGCACCATCTTTACAGCCGTAAGGCAAGATGACGTTATTTCGTAACGCTGCATCTAAAATGGTTTCATTTGGATTGATTGAAAAGGTGTCGTTTGAAGGTAAAACAGTGATGGTATGGCTCATAAGCTTTGTGCGTTGGGTTGGGTGTAACAACAATAAACAGGCGAGGATTGTAACATGCAGCGATAAAAAAACCCAGCAAGCGAGCTTGCTGGGTGGAATTCTCTTTTATAGCTAAAAGAGAAGAGGGTTGGTTCATTTCGTTATTTTACTACATAAAATACGAAATGTTTACTCATTTGCATAACGGCTTAAATTCAAATCTGCGGACTCGATTTCACCGGATTGATTGCTCATTAAATCGGCGATCAGTTTGGCTGAGCCGCAAGCCATTGTCCAGCCAAGTGTGCCGTGTCCAGCATTGAGCCACAGGCCTTTGATGGGGGTATCACCTAAAATAGGTGTGGAGTCAGGTGTTACCGGACGCAACCCAGTCCAAAAGCTGGCTTGTGTGGTGTCTCCAGCATTGGGGTATAAATCATTAACGACCATTTCGAGTGTCGCGCGCCGAGAGGCAAGCAGGTCTTTATTGTAGCCACGCAGCTCCGCCATCCCGCCAACACGAATACGATCGTCGAATCGAGTGATCGCAATTTTGTAAGTTTCATCCAAAATGGTTGATACTGGTGCACGAGTTGCATCTTGAATAGGGACGGTGATTGAATAGCCTTTAATCGGATAAATCGGGATACTGAGTCGATTTTTAAGCAGTAATGGAGTG
>JBIKPB010000115.1:0-5516 GCA_044357705.1 Formosimonas sp.
TTATGGGGTTGCTCAAGGATGTACAACGAGGGGCGGGTGGTGAAATTCAATTGACGGATGGCATTTCGCAATTGCTTGAAACTGAGAGGATGGTTGGGGTGCCGCTGTCAGGTAAACGGTTTGACTGTGGTAATAAGATTGGATTTTTAGAAGCCAATTTACATTTTGGTTTGCGATTCTTGAACCACTAGTTTTTTGCACTGAGTTAAAAAATCCCAAATTATCATTTGGGATTTTTTAATGCGAGTCATTTAAGTGCTGTTGCAAAATCACTGCGGCGGCGGCATCATCTTGTGGTGCTGTGCGGATGTTGCCATTGGCGTGGCGTTTGTTTTTTGTGGTTAAAACTGCAGATGAGTAACGTTCGTCGGTTTCATGTACAGTCAATTGTAGTTCTTCGCGCAATCGCTGAGCAAACTTTAAGCAAGCTTTGGTCATCTCATGAGGGGCATCGTCTGGATGACGCGGGATGCCAATGGCAAGTTCTGTAGCTTGCCATTCTTTGATCAATTTACCGATTTCATTGAGTACTTGTTCGTCGTTCTCACGTGTGATGATTTTGAGCGGCTCGGCCGATCGTGTGAGTGTGTTGCCGACGGCGATGCCGACCCTTTTTTTGCCATAGTCGATGCCAAGTACTGTGGTGATCATCAGGCGTGGCCAGTTTGTTCGGAGAGCATAGCAGCATCAAAGCCGAGCAATCGCATGGCTTGGTTGTAACGCTCGCGCGGTAATGTTTCGAACAGCACGTGTTCGTCTGCTGTGACATTGAGCCATGCATTGCGTGCCAACTCATCTTCGAGTTGTCCTGCGCCCCAGCCAGCATAGCCGAGCGCGAGCAGCATGTGCGCCGGGCCTTCGCCACGGGCGATGTCTTCCAAAATATCTCTTGAGCTGGTCAACCCCAAATGGTCGTTGATCTTAATGGTTGCGGCATACTCGTGAAATAGTGTATGCAGGACGAAGCCGCGTTCGGTTTGTATCGGACCGCCCACGAGTACGGTTTCGGATGCATGTGCAGCGTATTGGATGGACATTTCATCGACGACCGCCAGTTTGGTCAATACATCAGAAATGGTGACTTCGGAGGCTCGATTGATTACCAGTCCAAGGGCGCCGTGTTCGTTGTGCTCACACACATAAATAACGGTTCGTTCAAACGCATCACCCAGTTGATTGGGCATGGCAATTAGGAATTGCCCTGCCAAATTTTGCGTGATTTGAGGTTTTTGAGGAGTGTTGGGGGTAGAGTAAAGAGTCATGCTGCTATTTTACCGCAAATGTCCTGATGGTTGCGGTTGTCGCAATTCTGTTGAATGTCGTGTAGAGGAAGATAGCCGCCCCACTTCATTTCTTACTTTCAATGCGTTTTGCACGGCATTGATTTTAAAGTGATATTTATTTTAAATTTCTTTGTAATAATTCGCTAAGTGTTTGTCTTTAAAAAGAAAAATGGCATTTGCACTTGACTTGTGCAAATGTGAGCAGTAAAGTGGCGAAAAGTGTCAAAAAGTGGGTATTTGTGGTGCTTATTCTTTTTGGCGAAATCGCTGTGGTTTTGATGATTGTATCAAAATCCGTAAAGGGCAAACATGTATCAAGGCATATCTGCGCTGGCGTTGGATGCAAAAGGTCGGATGTTGGTGCCGACCAAGTATCGCGACGCGCTCGCCGTGCAATGTGAGGGTCAATTGACGTTGACCCGTCACCCGCACGGCTGTTTGCTATTGCTGCCACGCCCTGTGTGGACTGAAATGCGTAAAGACATTGTGGCATGGCCGATGGCTGCGCGCTCATGGCAGCGGATTTTTATGGGCAATGCGACCGATGTGGAGTTTGACGGCTCAGGTCGAATTTTGATTTCGCCTGAGTTGCGTGCGGCGGCAGGTTTGAGTAAAGAAGTGGTTTTGCTGGGCATGGGTTCGCATTTTGAAGTGTGGGATGCAGCGATGCATGCGGCGGAAGAGGTGAAAACCATGGATGGCGGCATGCCGGATGTGCTGAGTGGCTTTTCGTTCTAATGGCTGACGATGCGCACATTACCGTCATGCTGCACGAGGCAGTCGATGCGCTGAATGTGCAGCCCGATGGTGTGTATGTGGATGGGACTTTTGGACGCGGCGGACACAGCCGTTTGATTTTATCCAAGCTATCCCGAAACGGTCAATTGTGGGTGTTTGATAAAGATCCTCGTGCGATTGCTGTGGCGCAGACTCTGGCGCGAAACGATGTACGAATCCATGTCGTGCACGATAGTTTTAATACATTGGCGCAGCATTTGGCGCCGAGCAGTGTGAATGGTGTGTTGTTGGATTTGGGTGTGAGTTCGCCACAAATCGATGATGCAAGTCGCGGCTTTAGTTTTCGCATGGATGGTCCATTGGATATGCGCATGGACGACAGTCGAGGGCTGAGTGCGGCGGAATGGATTGCGACGGTATCGGAAAATGATTTGGTTCGCGTGATTAAAGAATATGGTGAGGAACGGTACGCCAAATTCATCGCGCGAGCGATTGTGGAGCGGCGCACAACAGCGCCTTTTTTGCAAACTTTGGATTTGGCGCAAGTGGTTGCTGGGCAAGTAAGGGGTTATGAAAAAGGTCAAAATCCGGCGACGCGGACTTTTCAGGCGATTCGCATTGCGGTGAACGATGAGTTGGGTGATTTGGATGTGACGCTCGAGGGCGCGCTGCGAGTGATGAAAAAAGAGGCACGCTTGTCGGTGATTAGTTTTCATTCGCTGGAGGATCGTCGCGTCAAGCAGTTTATCGCACGCCACAGCAAACATGATGCGGCATTGAACAAGATGCCTTTGCGCGAAGATCAATTGCCGCCATTGGTGTTGAAGGGTTTGGGCAAAGCTAAACCTACGAAAAATGAAGTAGAAATGAATCCACGTTCGCGTTCCGCCATATTGCGGGTCGCGCAAAAGTTAAGAGAGATTTAAATGATTGCTGGGCGCACGATTTTATTGTTGGGTTTGACCGTTGCGTGCGCGATGGCGGTGGTGAACGTGCGCTATCAAGCACGTAGTTTGGTTAAAGATTTAGAAAAAGCGCGTCAACAAGAACAGCAGCTTCAGGTCGAGTGGAGTACCAAGCAAGTACAGCAAGTCGCGGCTGCAAAAAATGATCGTATTGCACAACAAGTCATTAAACAGAATATGCAGCATGTCGATCCCAGCTTGACCTATTACATGACACCGAGCCAGTCTTCCGCGAAGGCTGCGCCATGAATACGGTACGCTCTAAAAATCCAGAAAAAATACAACTCGAAGCATGGCGCTCTCGACTTTTACTCGCGCTCATCATGTTGAGCATGTTGGTATTGGCTTTGTGGGCGGTCTGGCTGCAAATTATCAACAACGATTTTTTACGCGGCAAAGGTGAGGCGCGTTACTCGCGTTTGCTCGAAATCGCTGCACCGCGTGGGAAAATTTATGACCGCAACATGGTTGTCTTGGCTTCGAATGTGCCTGCGCAAGCGATTTGGATTATTCCAGAAGAGGTGCAAGAGGGGCGAATGAGCGCTGCGCAAGAGGCTAGTTTGGCACAGTTGCTGGGTCTTTCCGTAAGTGATCTGCGTAAAAAAATAGCCAAAGATGACAAGCGCTTTGTGTATTTGCGTCGCCAAGCTTCACAAGAGACGACTGAGAAGATCAAGGCCCTCAAGATTGCGGGCGTCTACAGCCAAAAAGAAGTCAAGCGCGATTATCCGCAAGGAGATGTCTTTGCTCATTTGACCGGTTTTACCAATATCGAGGGTCAAGGCCAAGATGCGATGGAGTTGATGTACGACAAAGCCATTGAGGGACAGCCCGGTGCGCGTCGGGTGATTCGTGATCGTCTGAATAATGTGATTGAAGATGAAGGTGTGATCAAGCAGGCGACACCGGGTCAAGATGTGGTGCTGTCGTTGGATGCCCGTGTGCAATACATCGTATTCAACGCTTTGCGTGGCGTTGTCGATGAGCAACATGCCAAAAGCGCTTCCGCGATGGTGGTGGATACGCAAACGGGGGAAGTGTTGGCGTTGGCCAACTATCCGTCGTACGATCCCAATAAACGCGCCGGCTTGACGGGCGATCAGCTGCGCAATCGGGCGTTTACCGATGTATTTGAGCCAGGTTCGATTCTAAAGCCGCTTTCAGTCGCTTTGGCGTTGGAGAAAAAGTTGATTACGCCAACGACGGTCATTGACACGCAAGGCGGCAAAATGACCATTGGCAGTGCGACGATTGGTGATTCGCATGGCAATGGTGCGTTGACCGTGGGGCAGGTGATTCAAAAGTCATCGAATGTCGGTACGGCTAAAATTGCGCTTAAAGTCGACAAATGCGAAATGTGGGGCATGTACAACGATTTGGGCTTTACTAAAGCATACAAAGAAATCGAGTTTCCAGGGGTGGTCGCCGGTTTGGTTCGTCCGTGCAAAAATTGGCAGCCGATCGAGCAAGCGACGATGTCTTATGGTCACGGCATTGCCCTTTCATTGTTGCAAGTAACGCATGCTTATACGGTCTTTGCGCGGGATGGTGACTTGGTACCTTTGACGTTGTTGAAGCGACCGGACGCTCAGCCGGTGCAAGGCACGCGCATCTTTTCGAAAGAAACTGCAACGGTGATGCGCAACATGATGGAGAAAGTAACCGAACCGGGTGGTACGGCGGTCAAAGCGCAAGTGATCGGTTACCGCGTCGGCGGTAAAACCGGTACGGCTTACAAAGTTGAAGGCAATGGTTATAACAAAAGCAAATATGTTGCTTCGTTTGCGGGTCTAGCGCCCATTTCACGTCCGAGAATCGTTGTCACGGTCATGGTGGACGAACCCCCTCCTGGCAACCATTTTGGTGGTCAAATTGCTGCACCGGTATTTAGCCGCATTGTTTCTGAAACGCTGCGCACTTTATCCGTCGCACCAGATGCACCTTATAAGACGTCGCTCAGTATGGATGGCAACATTCAGGAGGCATTCTGATGAATCCACTCAATCTGCGTGCCAATCAACTCAATGCCAAACAAATAGAAGTTTGTAGTTCTAGTCAGTTATGGCTCTCCGAGCATGTGACTGGAGACTTAAGTAGCGATGCACGGCAAGTTCAGTCGGGTGATGCGTTTGTCGCATACGCTTTTGATGCCCAACATGACGGACGAGCGTATTTGCATCAAGCTGAGGATAACGGCGCTGCCGCCATCCTTTGGCAGGACGATGGCGCATCGTTTACATGCGGTGTGGCCAACATGGGCGTGCCCGAGCTAAATGTTTTGGTGGGGCATATCGCGCATCAGTACTACGATCAACCGTCGAGCGCCATGAACATGGTGGCGATTACCGGTACGAATGGTAAAACCTCGTGCGCACAGTGGTTGGCACAGTTGTTGAGTGCTTGCCAACAAAAGTGCGCCTTGATGGGGACGCTGGGCGTCGGTTTTGTCGGCGCAATGGTTGAAACTGGTTTCACCACACCACAGGCCATCGAGGTGCATCGTTTGCTGCGTGATGTTCGTGCACAAGGG
>JBIKPB010000116.1:0-5510 GCA_044357705.1 Formosimonas sp.
CTTTGGAGCAAGGGCGTGTCAATGGTGTGGCATTTGACGTGGCTTTATTCACCAATATTTCGCGCGACCATTTGGATTATCACGGCGACATGGCGAATTATGAGGCTGCTAAAAGCCGCCTGTTCACATGGCATGGTTTAAAAACAGCGGTCATTAACATGGATGATCCTGCCGGACAACGTATGGCGACTGTAGCGTTGGCTCATGGTATTGAAGTGATCGGTTATGGTTTGAACGCTCAAGCGACTGGTGCTTCAAGCCATTTGCAAGCCAGCGAGATTAAAGCTGTAGGTGCACATACGGAATTCGTGTTGAATACAGGCAGTGAGCAGCTGGTCATCAAAAGTGCTTTAGTTGGTGAGTTCAATGTGATGAATTTGCTGGGTGTTTTGGGCGTGATGCGAGCGTTGGGTTTTGCGCTTCAAGATTTAGTTTCATCGTGTGAAAGCATCAGTGCTGCTCCTGGTCGGATGCAACGCTTTGGCGGTGTGGCGCAGCCTTTGGCTGTCGTCGATTTTGCGCATACGCCCGATGCACTTGAAAAAACCTTGCGTGCTTTGGCGCCGATTGCCAGACAACGAGGTGGCCGTCTGATCAGTGTATTTGGCTGTGGCGGTGATCGAGATCCGGGCAAGCGTCCGCAAATGGGTGCGCTCGCTGCCGCATTGAGTGACAAGGTTTGGGTGACTTCAGATAATCCGCGTTCGGAAGAGCCGGCCAGTATCGTCGAGCAAATTACCCAAGGTGCAATCGCCGCACAAAGTCCTGCTGAAATTGCTGTGCAAGTGGAGCGACGCTTGGCGATTGTACAAGCAATTAACGATGCGACCGAACAAGATGTGGTGCTGATTGCCGGAAAAGGGCATGAAGCGTATCAAGAAATTAAAGGTGTAAAACATCCGTATTCGGATTTAACAGAGGTCGAATTAGTATTGACCCAATGGACGAGACCAGCATGACAGCAATGAGTGATTTGAATCAAGTGGCAACGTGGGTGGCTGCCGTGGCAAAAACTGATCATGCCGCGCCCACAGTATTTGATCGTGTATCGACAGATACCCGCAGTTTGCAAGCGGGCGATTTATTTGTGGCGCTTAAAGGCGAGCGTTTCGATGCGCATGATTTTTTAAATCAATTGCAACCTGGTCAAGTCGCGGCAGTAATGGTTGAACATTTACCTGATGGCTTTAATCTGCCTTCGGTCGTCGTGCCGGATACACGTTTTGCCTTGCAAAAACTCGCATTCGGCTGGCGCTCGCAATTCAATTTGCCACTCGCTTTAGTGACCGGTAGCAACGGCAAAACCACGGTCAAAGAAATGCTCGCGTCGATTTTAAATGCGGCATTTGGTGAAGACTATTTAGCGACGCGTGGCAATTTGAACAACGATATCGGCTTGCCGATGACGCTGCTGAATTTACGTGCCAACCACAAAGGCGCGGTGATCGAGTTGGGTATGAATCATCCCGGCGAAACCGAGCAGTTGGCACCGATTGCTATGCCGACTGTGGCGATCATTAATAACGCGCAACGCGAGCACCAAGAGTTTATGCACACGGTACAAGCCGTGGCGGAGGAGCATGCTGATGTATTAGATGCTTTGCCTAAAAACGGTACTGCGGTTTTTCCTGCGGATGATGCGCATGCAATGGTGTGGCGAGCACGTGCGGCAAGCTTGGGTTTGACTGTCAATGATTTTAGTTTGAATGAGGCAACCGGTGCGGCGTTTACTGCGCGTTATGAGTTAGGTTTGCATGCTTCGACGATTCAGATTGTTGGGCCGATGGGGCAGTGCACGATGCAGTTGAACATACCGGGTGAGCACAACGTTCATAACGCTTTGGCGGCATGTGCTGCAGCATGTGCGATGAATATTTCATTGGATCTGATTGCGACGGGTTTGGCCAATTTCGTGCCTGCCAAAGGTCGTTTGCAAACGCATCGTTTGAACAATGGCGTGACCTTGATTGATGATACCTATAACGCGAATCCTGATTCGGTGCGTGCAGCGATTGATGTATTGGCGAGCAGCGCGGGACGCAAGATTTTAGTTTTGGGTGATATGGGTGAAGTGGGCACACAAGGTGTTGCATACCATCAAGAAATTGGTGCTTATGCTGCAAGCAAAGGGATTGCACTGTTTGTCGGTGCCGGTGAATTAATGCGCAATGGTGTACAGAGTTTCGGCAACGGGGCGCAACACACTGATGATGTCACGTCGATTGCTGCGACGGTGCGCGCGCATGTTACGGAAGGCGCACACACCATTTTGATCAAAGGCTCACGCTTTATGGGCATGGAGCGTGTGGTGGCTGATTTATTAAACGCTGATCACGCATAACAAGAAAGAACGAGGCACAACATGTTATTAGAACTCGCCAAATGGTTTGCAGAGGATGTTCGATTTTTCAACGTCTTTCATTACATTACGCTGCGCGCCGTATTGGCTTGCGCAACCGCCCTGTTAATTGGCTTATTTGCAGGTCCTAAAGTGATCCGTAAATTGGCCGAGATGAAATTTGGTCAAGCAGTTCGTACCGACGGTCCGCAAACCCATTTGGTCAAGCAAGGAACGCCGACGATGGGCGGAGTTTTGATTTTGATTTCGATTGGTGTGTCGACGCTTTTGTGGGCGGACTTATCCAACCGTTTCATTTGGATCATCATGATTGTGACCATGGGTTATGGCTGGGTCGGCTGGGCCGATGATTACCGCAAAGTGGTCAATCGTGATCCGAACGGCATGCCGTCTCGTGAAAAATTCATGTGGCAAACCATCATCGGTATGGTCGCTGCAGTGGGTTTGGTCTTTTCGGTTTCGGCCGGCTCTGAGTTGCAGACGTTTGGTTTGTTGTGGGAGTGGTTGAAAAGCGGAATGCAAATGCCTTTGCCCACTAAAGCTGATTTGATCGTACCGTTTTTTAAAACCATCAGCTATCCGTTGGGCGTGATTGGTTTTGTGATTTTGTCGTATTTGGTGATCGTCGGTACGAGTAACGCGGTTAATTTGACCGATGGCTTAGATGGTTTGGCGATTATGCCGACAGTGATGGTGGGCTCGGCTTTGGGTTTGTTTGCTTATGTATCGGGCAATACCAATTATGCAACATATTTAAATTTGCCCTCGATTCCCGGCTCAGGTGAGGTGCTGGTTTTTTGTGCGGCAATGGCGGGAGCTGGGTTAGGCTTTTTGTGGTTTAACGCGTATCCTGCGCAAGTTTTTATGGGTGATGTCGGGGCTTTGGCCCTTGGTGGTGCGTTGGGCACGATTGCAATCATTGTCCGTCAAGAAATTTTGTTGTTCATTATGGGTGGTGTATTTGTGGTGGAAACATTATCGGTGATGCTGCAAGTGACGTATTTCAAATACACCAAAAAGCGTTATGGTCAAGGACGTCGGATTTTGTTGATGGCACCTTTGCATCACCATTTTGAGCAAAAAGGTTGGCGTGAAACACAAGTTGTGGTGCGTTTTTGGATCATCACAATGATGTTGGTGTTGATTGGTTTGGCCAGTATCAAGTTACGTTGATCAAACCATCTAAAAATTAAGTAAGGAAATCGCAGTGAAACAATTGGTGATTGGTCTCGGAGAGTCGGGTTTGGCGATGGTACGCCACGCGGTGCGCATGGGCGTGTCGGTGGCTGTCTATGACTCGCGAACCGCAACCGCCCAATTACCTATCTTGAATGAACTTTATCCTGAAGTAGCAGCATTGTGTGGTGGGTTTAAAGCTGAATATTTGGACGGAATAACTGAAGTCGCCATCAGCCCCGGCTTGAGTCCTCATGCTTCGCCATTTAAAGAGATTTTGGCGTTGGCTGCAGAACGCAACATCAATGTCGTTGGTGAGCTGGATTTGTTTGCACGTGCTTTAAGTGATTTGCATGCGACGCAAAATTATGCACCCAAAGTATTGGCTGTGACCGGCACCAATGGAAAAACCACAGTGACCGCATTGACGCAGCACTTGTGCGAGTCGGTCGGTGTAAATGCAATTGCTGCTGGCAATATCAGTCCATCGATGCTCGATGCCTTGTGTGATGCGCAACAAACAGAGTCACTGCCTGCGGTTTGGGTATTGGAGTTGTCCAGTTTCCAATTGCAATTTGCGCGTGAGTTCAATCCGCATGCGGCAACCGTGTTGAACATTAGCCAAGATCACTTGGATTGGCATGCGGATATGGCCGAATATATTGCTGCGAAAGCCAAGGTTTTTGGTACACAAACGATACAGGTTTTGAATCGTGATGATGTGACTGTGATGACGATGGCGCGTGAAGAGCTTATGCCGATGAGTTTCGGAGTAAATAAACCAACACAGGTAAATGAGTATGGTTTGTGGCGCGACGGTGCAATGGATTGGTTGAGTGTCGCCAATGCGATGCCGGAAACCGAGCCGCGTAAAAAGCGCAGCAAAACCACAGAGGTCGAAGTCGGTGTTGACGTTCGGCGACTGATGCCGGCCGATGCACTCAAAATCCGCGGCCGTCACAATGCGATGAATGCGTTGGCTGCTTTGGCGTTGTGTCGTGCCATTGACTTGCCATTGGCGAAGTTGTTGCACGGTTTGCGCACGTATGCCGGTGAGCCGCATCGCTTGCAGCTCATCACCCATGTCAATGGTGTGGACTTTTATAACGACAGCAAGGGCACTAATGTCGGTGCAACGCTGGCCGCTTTGCAAGGTTTGGGTCAGCCCATTGTGTTGGTCGCAGGTGGTGATGGCAAAGGGCAGGATTTTTCACCTTTGTTCCATGCCGTTCAAACGCATGTCAAACGCATTGACCTCATCGGTAAAGATGCATTGCTCATGCAAGAGGCGTTGAGCGCGACCGGCGTCGAGATTCATCTGCACGACAGTTTAGAAGCAGCAACGCAAGCGGCTGCACAGGCAGCACAACCCGGTCAAGCCGTATTGCTCTCGCCGGCATGTGCGAGTTTGGATATGTTTAAGAACTACCCGCATCGCGGACAAGTGTTTGTGAGTGCAGTGCAGTCATGGGCAAACGAACAAGGACAAGTCGAATGAAACGTCGTTTATTTGCTTCGAATGCCAATGCTGCGGATGCAAAAAATACGCCCAGCTTTTTACGTCAGCCGGCTTTGGCAGCGCAAGAGGTCGATTGGGTCGTGTTGTGGGTACCGATTTTATTGATGCTCGGCGGCTTGATCATGGTGTATTCAGCGAGTATCGCATTACCAGACTCACCAAAATTCAAAAATTATGGCCATTACGATTTTTTTATTCGTCATGCTTTGAGTTTGATGGTGGCATTTATTGCCGGATTCATTGGGTTTCGTATTCCAACCAAGACTTGGGAGAAATTGGCTCCCTTGATATTTATTTTTGCACTATTTTTGTTGATGTTGGTATTGATTCCTGGGGTTGGTCGTGTTGTTGGTGGTGCGCGCCGTTGGTTGCCAATGGGCTTTATGAATTTACAACCATCAGAGTTGATGAAAATAGCATGTGCTTTATATGCTGCCAGTTATTGTGTGCGTAAAC
>JBIKPB010000221.1:0-3131 GCA_044357705.1 Formosimonas sp.
TTGGCCGATCAAGGCGTTAAAGAAATCAATTTACTCGGTCAAAACGTCAATGGCTACATGGGCACGATGGGCGGCACAACCGAGATTGCCGACTTCGCCATGCTGCTCGAAACGATGACACACATTCCCGGTATCGAACGCATTCGTTACACGACCAGCCATCCGAATGATTTTAGCGATCGCTTAATTGCCGTGTACGACAAAGTTCCTCAACTGGTCAATCATCTGCATTTACCGGTACAAGCTGGCTCCGACAAAATTTTGACCGCGATGAAACGCAATTACACTGCTGCGAGTTACCTCGAAATCATCCGCAAAATGCGTGGGATTCGTCCGAATCTTGCGTTGTCATCTGACTTTATTATCGGTTTCCCGGGCGAAACCGAACAAGACTTTGAAGACACGATGCGCTTGATCGACGCGGTTAAATTCGACATCAGTTTCTCATTCATCTACAGCGCCCGTCCCGGCACGCCCGCCGCCAATTTGGTCGACGATACGCCCTACGAAGTAAAACTCGCGCGCTTACAACGCCTACAAAGCGAAATCGGCAACCACGCCAAATCGGTCGCACAAAACATGATCGGTACGACTGAAAAAATTTTGGTCGAAGGTTTATCGATTAAAGACCCATCGGAATTATTCGGCCGAACCGAAAATAACCGCATTGTTAATTTCAAAGCCCCAACCGGCACACGCTCACGATTGATTGGGCAAATGGTGGATATTGACATCACTCATTCATTCACCAATTCGTTGCGCGGTCATGTGGCGATGAGTGACGAAGCCATTGCCAAGTTGCAACCAATGCCGTATAGCCAGTTTTTTTCGATTCCGATTAAGGCTGTGGTGGCGAACGCGTAACATTGAATATATGCACCTAATGCACAATATTTCTTGGGGCAGCTATTGTTTTATGTTGCGTACTTACAGATCAAAGAAAAAATGCAAGTTTTGTCAAAAAGAATTTGATAAATTAGCAAATTCCCATGTTTTTCCTAAAAGCTTTTATAAAGATAGGGATAAAGGGCGTTATGTCCAACAGGTTTTAGATGGCGATTCAAAAGTTTTTAGTTTACCGGCAAAAATGACAAAAACACTCAAAAAATTTATCGTTTATAATGCAAAGTCATTACAAAGTTGTTATGGCATCAGCGTTCAGTTCAGCGATGGGCGTGCTGTTGCAACGATAAACCACATTGATCACGTCGAATAATTTTTAACTCAGAGGAAAACACCATGGAACATACTTTACCGCCACTCCCATATGCAATGGACGCACTTGCACCAACGATTTCTCAAGAAACACTCGAATTCCATTATGGTAAGCATCATCAAACTTATGCGACCAACCTCAATGGTTTGATCAAAGGTACTGAGTTTGAAAACATGAGCTTGGAAGAAATCGTTAAGAAATCATCAGGTGGTATTTTTAACAATGCAGCACAAGTTTGGAACCATACCTTTTATTGGAACAGCATGGCACCGAATGCCGGTGGTGCGCCTACCGGTGCTTTAGCGGCAGCGATTGATGCTAAATGGGGTAGTTTTGAAAACTTCAAAACTGAGTTCACTAAAACTGCTGTAACTACATTTGGTTCGGGCTGGGCTTGGTTGGTGAAAACACCAGCTGGTGCTTTGGAGTTGGTTTCAACTTCAAATGCAGCGACACCTTTGACTACGGATAACAAGCCACTGTTGACGTGTGACGTTTGGGAGCATGCATATTACATCGACTATCGCAATGCACGTCCAAAATACGTTGAGTCGTTTTGGAGTTTGGTCAATTGGGATTTTGTGGCGAAAAACTTTGCTTGAGTTCAAGTGTTTGAATAAAAATACCGCTCTCAATGAGCGGTATTTTTATGTGTAACGATCAAAACGCCTAGCTTTTCTTTGAACTTTTAGCCGTGCTTTTTGTTGTTTCTGTTTTGGTATTGCCACCGGCTTCTTGGCTCTGAACAAATTGCAGGTACAGTGCAAGTAAACTGATGTTTTCGGGGTTCAATATTTTTTGCTCGACCAAATGTGTGGCGACTTCAACGATCTCGTCTTTTGCATAAATGGATCCTATTTTAAGTGAGCGATTGAAAAAGTCATTGGCTTTTACCTCATCACCCATTAAGGCATAATTTTCGGCTAAGTGAAGATAGTTGACGGTAATCGGGTAGTAATAGTCTTGGGCTGCAGGATCATTTTTATTAGCCTGTAAAGCACTTTGACACGATTCATCCGAGTCATTGAAATAACGAAGGGCATTTTGGGTATCGCCCGTACGCATGAGCAAATAACCTTTGCTATTGGAGATATAGCAGTCTTTGGGTGTGATGCGTAATGCCTCATCTAACAATTCTAAACCGCGCTTGTATTCTTTTCGTTCAAATCCGAGGTTGTAGCCGATACCATTGAGCCGCTTGTCGTCTTTGTCTGAGCGGGCTGTTTTAACGCCACGTTCAATTAAGGTTGCGGCTGCACCTTGATTGATATTGATCGATTTATTTTTAATGGTTTCATCAATCTGGCTGTACAAAAGTGATTTTTGCTGTGCTTTGTTCATGACAAACGTTTGGGGAATGCTGTCGTAAGCATCGATAAATGCTTGGCTGTCATTGCTCAATAGTTGAGCCGCTACGTTTCGTGCGGTGGTGCAGCTTTGATTGGGTTGGCGTTGCAGTAAATAGCCGTTGTCGTACCACGATTGAGCATGATCCATAAAATAAGCATGGGTATAACCTTGCGCATTGACGTTGCCACACAAGCCTTGGTTGTTGGCTCGGTTGAAGATCAGATAAGGCGCACCTTTTTCGACTGCTTGTACCAAAATTTGAGGTTCTTTAGCGGATGGGCGGGTTTTGCCTTGTGCATCGGTCAAAAGAGGTGCTTTTTGAGCAGGTTCGCCTTGGCTGCCCATCAAGTAAGGTGTATTCGCCAAGGGAGCATCGGTCACAGGATCGGTCAGTGTAAATGTTGCTTCTTTGGCCTGTGCGTGATTGAAGATGGCCGCCCATAAAGTAACGGCGATAAGTGAAGGACGAATGGTCATAATGACTCCAGTTCAGTAAAAATAGCCTCATTGCATAGGCATGCTCAGATGAGCCATGATACCGAAAAGTCTTTCTGCTGTGGTTTGT
>JBIKPB010000055.1:0-8776 GCA_044357705.1 Formosimonas sp.
CGTACTGACATGCGACGGGCGTTGATTTCTTGTGCGAGCATGATTTGTTGGGCGGACTCAAGACTGAGCAATGCGCGCGCGTGTCCCATGTCGATGTCACCGGCGAGCAGCATGGTTTGTACGGTGGGCGCGAGATTGAGCAAGCGCAATAAATTGGAGACCGCACTGCGCGAGCGGCCGATTGCGGCGGCGCAGGTGTCGTGCGTGTAGTTGAATTCACGAATCAGGCGTTGTAAACCTTGTGCTTCTTCGAGCGGGTTGAGGTCTTCGCGCTGGATGTTTTCGATCAAGGCGAGCGACAACGCATGTTCGTCATCGACGTCTTTGATCAACACCGGCACTTCGGTCAAACCGGCGATCCCAGCGGCGCGGTAACGGCGTTCGCCGGCGATGATTTCGTAGCGATTGTCACCAATCGAGCGCACGACAATCGGTTGCATGAGACCTTGCGTGCTGATGCTGTGTGCGAGTTCGGCCAGTGCCGTTTCGTCCATGTGACTGCGCGGTTGGTATTTACCAGCTTGCATTTGATCGCGTGAAATCAGCTGTAAGTTGCCGGCGGGATTTTCGGCGTTGATGGCGTGCTCGGCATGGTTGGCTGCCGTCATATTTTCGGATGCACCCATCAGTGCTTGCAGACCGCGACCGAGGCCGCCTTTTTTATGTGTTGCCATTGTGATCTCAATTATGAAATGATGAAAAGTGAAGCGTGATTTTTGTGTGCTTTGGCGCTTTGATTTTGTTTCAAATTTTGTCAGGGTTACCCTGACAAAATTTCTAATCGAACCCACGACAAAAGTAGGTTTTTACTTTTGTCGTATTAGTTATAGCGGCTTGTTGATCAATTCCGCCGAGAACTCCAAATATGCTTTGGCTCCACGACTGGATGGATCATAAATAACGCCGGGCAAACCGTAACTGGGTGCTTCTGCCAAACGTACATTGCGTGGAATCACCGTATTGAATACCTTGTCGCCAAAATGCGCTTTAAGTTGTTCGGACACTTGCTGCTGTAATGTGATGCGCATATCGAACATCACGCGCAGCAAGCAAATGATTTTTAAGTCGGGGTTCAGATGTGCGTGGAGACTTTGAATCGTGTTGACCAAGTCGGATAACCCTTCCAGCGCGAAATATTCGCACTGCATCGGGATGATCACCCCGCGTGCACAACACAAACCATTCAAGGTCAACATCGACAATGAAGGTGGGCAGTCGATCAGAATGTAATCGTATTGATCCTGTACCGTTGCCAACGCATCCTTCAGACGATATTCGCGTCGTTCCATATCGACCAGTTCGATCTCCGCACCGGCCAAATTTCGGTTTGATGCGAGCAAAGCATAACCAATTTCTGGTGGACGGACGATGGCTTGAGCGATGTCTTTGTGACCGATCAAGACGTGATAAACAGTGGATGGTAAGCTGTGTTTATCGACACCGCTGCCCATCGTTGCATTGCCTTGAGGGTCCAAGTCAATCAATAAAACGCGCTGTCCGAGCTTTGCTAAACCCGCTGCGAGATTGACGGTGGTGGTGGTTTTGCCGACGCCGCCCTTTTGGTTGGCAATGCAGAATATTTTGGTCATATCGATTTCTCTTGGTTTTTAAGGTAAGTGAGTGCTTGCTACTTTTGATTGAGTTTAACTAAATGCCGCTCTGCATCCAACTGCGGTACATTGAGCTTGATGATCTCATGTTGCCAAGTCTGTGGTGCAAATTGCTCTAATTCATTCAATTCATCAGCGGGCATGACCCCTTTCATGGCGGCAAAAAAGCCATCGGGCTTAAGGATGTTTTCCGACAAACGCACAAAGTCAATCACACTGGCAAAGGCGCGACTGGTGATGCAATCATAAGGTGTGTCGGTGGGTAAATCTTCGACTTTGCCGGTTACGACCGTGAGATTGTTCAAGTTCAATTGCGCTTTAACTTGGGTCAAAAACGCGGTTTTTTTATGTACAGGGTCAATCAGAGTGAGTTGCCAAGCGGGGTTCATAATGGCTAAAACCACACCGGGTAAGCCGCCCCCAGTACCCACATCAAGGATTCGTGTCGTCATTGTTTCACTTAACCAGTTCCTAAAGTTACCTATAATTACTAAAGAATCCAGTAAGTGATGACTCACCATCTTGTCCAAATCACGAATGGCCGAAAGATTGTAGACGTGATTCCATTTGGCCATCAGCTCGAGGTAGCGGATCAGCTGCTCACGCTCGTGCTCCGTTGTCGGCAACTGCATGTCACGCAAACCATCGTTTAATAATTCGGCTGCTCGAACGGGATTGAAAATGGTCGCCCGACTCATTGGCTTTTTCCTGCCGCTTGGTTGACGCGTTTGATGTGCACGAGCAGCAGTGAAATTGCGGCAGGTGTGATGCCTGAAATGCGTGCTGCTTGGCCGACTGTTTCAGGAGCATTGTTGGCTAGTTTTTGTTTCACTTCAATCGACAAACCTTTGACGTCCATATAGTTCAATCCATCGGGAATGCGCGTGTTTTCGTGGTTGGCTTGTTTGTTGATTTCTTCTTTTTGGCGCTCGATGTAGCCGGCGTATTTGATGCTGATCTCGACTTGTTCGCGTATGGTTTGAGCATCGATTTCATCATCCGATAATTCAGTTTCAGGAGCAAAACGCGCGTTATCCACTTGCATCAATGAGTCATAAGTCACTTCAGGGCGGCGCAATAAATCGGCGAGATTGTATTCCCGTTCAATTGCTTTGCCGAGTAGCGGCGTGGCGATTTCGGATGAAAATGTACTCGGGTTGACCCAGGTCTTTTTGAGACGCTCTTGTTCTTTGGCGACCGCTTCCATCTTGCGCTCGAAGCTTGCCCATTGTGCATCGCCAACCAAACCCAGCTCACGGCCGATGGGCGTAAGGCGTGCGTCGGCATTATCTTCGCGCAGGCTTAAGCGATATTCGGCACGGCTGGTGAACATGCGGTACGGTTCCGACACACCTTTGGTGATCAGATCGTCAACCAATACGCCGAGGTAAGAGTCGTGACGTGCCGGTCGCCATTCGTCTTTGTGCTGCGCGCGTCGTGCCGCGTTGGCACCCGCGAGTAAACCTTGTGCGGCGGCTTCTTCATAGCCTGTCGTACCGTTGATTTGACCGGCAAAAAACAAATTAGCAATTGCTTTAGTTTCAAACGTCGCTTTTAATCCGCGTGGATCAAAGTAATCGTATTCGATGGCATAACCAGGGCGAAGAATGTGTGCATTTTCCAAACCAACCATTGAGCGCACCAAATCCAATTGCACATCAAACGGTAAGCTGGTTGAAATGCCATTCGGATAAATTTCATGTGTGAGCAAACCTTCTGGCTCAAGGAAAAGTTGGTGCTGCTCTTTGTCGGCAAAACGATTGATTTTATCCTCAATTGATGGGCAATATCTCGGCCCTACTCCTTCAATCACACCGGTGTACATTGGCGAGCGTGATAAGCCGTTGCGGATGATTTCGTGGGTTTTCGCGTTGGTGTGAGTGATCCAGCAAGGTACTTGGCGTGGATGTTGCGATGCACGCCCCATAAATGAAAATACAGGCACGGGATCTAAGTCACCGGGTTGTTCGATGACTTTGCTGTAATCAATCGTGCGCCCATCAATACGCGGGGGCGTGCCTGTTTTTAATCTGCCCTGCCCTAAGTTTAACTCTTTCAATCGGTCGGACAAGCGTACCGCCGCCGGATCACCTGCTCGACCGCCGACATAATTGTTAAGCCCAACATGGATCTTGCCATCGAGAAAGGTACCGGCTGTTAGCACGACCGTTGTTGCATTAAACTGAATACCGACTTGCGTCATAACGCCAGTGACTTGATCGCCACTGATGATCAGGTCATCAACGGCTTGTTGGAAAAGATCTAAATTGGGCTGATTCTCGATTTCAAAACGCACGGCTTGTTTGTACAGCAAACGATCAGCCTGTGCGCGTGTGGCACGGACAGCAGGACCTTTGCTGGAGTTTAGAATGCGAAACTGAATCCCGCCAATATCCGTTGCGCGCGCCATGACACCACCAAGTGCATCGACTTCTTTGACCAAATGACCCTTGCCAATCCCGCCGATAGATGGATTGCAGCTCATTTGCCCCAATGTTTCAATGTTGTGGGTCAAAAGTAAAGTGGCGCAGCCCATTCGCGCTGCAGCCAGAGCAGCCTCTGTGCCCGCATGTCCGCCACCGACAACGATGATGTCATAGTGTTTGCTGTAAATCATGGTGCTGTACTTTCAAAAATCAATAGTGAAATTATACCGTACTTGGCTGGGGGAGCGAATTTGTTTCACGTGAAACAATGGGTTCAAAGTGAGATTTAAATCAAATTGTTACAAGGGTGGTGGGTTAATGAGTGAAAGTAAAAAAGCGAGCGCAAATTTATTGCGTTCGCTTTGGTTTGTTGAGGATATTGATTGAATCTTGCTGATCGATATCAATGTTTCACGTGAAACAATTAGATCACGCGATTTTGATGCAAAATCACTAAGGTGTCATAACCGAACTTGATGATGGTCGAGCTTAAAACGATAATGAAAACTTTTCGGATAAATGGTGCTCCATGTTTAGTCACGACGTGAGTGCCGACCATGTTGCTCGCACCCATCATTAAGCCGGTGGCTCATAAGATATTGCCATGTGGAATGAATAATACAAGTGCGCCAATGTTGGTGGCAAGATTGACGATTTTGGAGTGTGCTGTTGCACTCATGAAGTCGTAACCAAAAAAACGCACAAAAGCAAAAGCAAGTAAAGACCCCAATCCCGGGCCAAAAAAATCATCGTATAGACCCATACCTACCCCTAGGGTAATTGCACGTATTTTTTCGTGAGTATGAGACGGACTGTGTGTTTGTCCCAAGTCTTTTTTGAGAACGGTGTACAGTACCATTAAATCAGTAACACCAACATGATTGGACGAAGCAGCTCTACGGGTAATAATTTGACAAAGCATGCGCCAATGTACGAAAAAATCAATGCGGTTCCCGCAGCCCAAAACAACATTTTCCAACGCAATGGTACTTGACTGTCGACTGGCAAGTGCTGTGCCACAAATGCTGGATAATTTATTGGTGCCTAATAATGTCGCGGGCGAATGGTTTGGCAGAATGCTGAATATGCCTGGAACTTGAATCAACCCGCCACCACCGACGGCAGAATCAATAAGACCCGCCAAGAATGCGAGTGGAGTCAGAAGTAACAGTTCGGGTGTTAAAAAATCTATGTGCGTCCTAGTGGAGAATAGTGTTTATAAAATTGAATGATTGGCTTTAAGTTAAATTAAGCCCAGTCCCGTTGCTCGTCGACCAATTGCGCAAAGCCATGTGATATGACATCAAGTGGGTTTGGCGGGTTTTGATTGAGTAAAAGCTGGGCGTAGAGTCGCGCCTTATGTGCGGGCAGATCGTGAGCAAATGCAGCCCCGAGTTGAGCCAAGGTTTTGCCGCCACCTTTATAACCATAAATAGGGGCACAAACACCGAGTGGTGATCGGGAGGCGATGATAATGGCAACATTTTGCTGGATTGCATTTTCGATGGCTTCATAAATTTCGAGATTAACACTGCTGGCACCGACTGCTTGTACAACTATAGCGCGTGCACCTGCTGCGATACTGGCGTTTAACTGGGTTGCATCTGCGCCTGTGTACATTTGCACGATGTCTACGCGTGGCAATACAGATGTTTCACGTGAAACATCTGCTATGGAAGGGGTAAGTCGACGAGGTTCAGTAATAAAACGCACGCCATTACTGTTTTCTGATGAGTGAGTAATTTAGCAAATAGGCATGTACAGAGGCGAACTGAAGGCTTGTAGGTTTGATGTGTCCATTTTTTTAGCGTAGCGCGCACTATGAATTTCATCGTTCATGACCAGCATTACGCCCCGACCGCGTGCGTGTTCGGTGGCTGCGGTTCGCGTGGCGGCTAATAAATTCGCCATACCATCAGCTGAGTATTCATCATTACTGCGCATTGCTCCGGTTAAAACGACAGGTTTATTTTGAAGTTTAAGATTTGATAAAGACGCGTCAAGAAAAAATGCGGTTTCTTCCATAGTGTCTGTTCCATGCACCACCACTAGACCTGATATTTCATTATTTGATAAATCGCTAATAATTTCGTTGTGCAAATCCAACATTAACGGCGGTGTCATCTGTGCTGAAGGTATGTTGCTGAACTGATGTGTGGTGATTTCACCAATGTCCTGCAACGCGGGGATGGAGTTGATTAGCTCTTTGCCCGAGACTGCGGGCACAAGCATGCCCTTTTGATCTTTACGCATGGCAATAGTACCGCCCGTGAATAAAATTTTGATTTTTTTCATAATACGAAATAACGTCTTTAAAATGGATTAAGCCTGCAGGTGCATATGATTGTAACGCAGATGAACGATATATCCAGATGGTTTTGGTCAAGCCTTAAGGTGTGTGTGGCTAAAATGATCGGAAATAAAAAAATGATTTTGGGACTTGCATGTTCGTTCAAAGTGATGCATAATTTCGCTTCTGTGTCGCCCGGGTGGTGGAATTGGTAGACGCGCTGGACTCAAAATCCAGTTCCGAAAGGAGTGCCGGTTCGATTCCGGCTCCGGGCACCAAATAAATTAAAGCCTCGCTAAATTTTTTAGCGAGGCTTTTGTTTTTATTCTAATGTGAAACTGGCTGGTTCAAAGGTTAAAAAAAAGCCGCTCAAATATATTGAACGGTTTTTGTGTGACTGAAATTTAAATAATCAATCGTCATCGAGTGTAATTTCAATTCCGCCCAAATACTTGGCTAAAAAGTTGTAAATCGTCGAGACAATCAAGGCGACGATGAAAACCAAGAGTACGTTCAGTAAAATCCCTGCGAGTAAATCATCCAATGCAACCGATTGCAAGGCGCGCAAAAAACCGGAGTTGTCATTCAGTGCACCGACAATTAAACCGGTCGCGGCAATCACGATCGCGACCAGACAATAGATGATGGTGAGCAGAATGCTGGTGTGCAGTGGGGAAATACGGACAATATGACGGGTAGACATGATGTGCTCATTGATGAATAAATTGTGGAGACCGTATTGTGGCGTAAATTCGGTTATTTGCGGAGATTTTTGTGGGTAAATACATGAAATAACGGCGTTTATAAGACGAAACAATTATAATGATGGGTCTTTTTTACAACAGTCTTCATTACCTCATAAAGTCACTATGTTAGCTACGATTAAATCCAGCATTACTCAATCCTTGACTCAAGCACTTGCGCAGGTTGCGCCAGAGATTTCTCATCCGATTCTACTTGAGCGTCCGCGCGATCCGGCGCATGGTGATGTTGCATGTAATATGGCGATGCAGCTGGCGAAAAAAATCGGCACCAATCCACGAGCGTTGGCTGAAAGCTTGATTGCGAATTTGCCGGACAATCCAGACATTGCAGCTGTGGAGATCGCAGGTCCTGGCTTTATGAACATTCGCTTAACCGATCCAGCCAAGCAATCGGTCGTGAGCGAAGTCTTAAAAAATCCTACTGCATATGGCTTGACTCAAACGCACGCCGGTGAGCACGTAATGATTGAGTTTGTCAGTGCCAATCCGACAGGGCCTTTACACGTTGGGCATGCGCGTCAAGCAGCCTTGGGTGATACGCTGGGTAGTGTGTTGGCGAGCCAAGGTTTTGAAGTGTACCGCGAGTTTTATTATAACGATGCAGGACAGCAAATTGCCAACTTGGCGATTTCGGTGCAAGCACGTGCCAAAGGTTTGCGGGTCGATGATCCGACCTTCCCTGACGGTGGTTATCGCGGTGACTATATTATGGACATCGCAGATGATTACAAAGCGCAAAAAATCGTTAATGGCATCACCGCAACGGGAGATGTTGACAACTTGGCTGATATTCAGGCTTTTGCCGTTGCGTATTTACGTCGCGAACAAGACTTGGATTTGCAGGCATTTGGTGTTGCATTTGATAATTATTTTCTGGAGTCGTCTTTATATACCACCGGTGCCGTTGAGCAAACTGTCAAACGTCTTTCGGAGTTGGGGCACACTTACGATGAGGGCGGCGCATTGTGGTTCAGAAGTACCGATTATGGTGATGATAAAGATCGCGTCATGCGTAAGGCCGAAGGCGGTTATACCTACTTTGTGCCAGATGTTGCGTATCACGTGAATAAATGGCAGCGCGGTTTTACTAAGGTCATCAATATTCAAGGTACAGATCATCATGGCACCATTGCTCGCGTGCGTGCGGGTGTAAAAGCTTCAGATGTCGGTGTCGCCGATGGTTATCCGGATTATATTTTGCACAAGATGGTCATGGTGATGAAAGACGGCGTTGAGGTGAAACTCTCTAAGCGTGCCGGTTCATACGTGACTTTACGGGATTTGGTTGAGTGGACGAATAAAGACGCGGCACGCTTTTTGTTGATTTCACGCAAGGCCGATACCGAGTTTATTTTCGATGTGGACATGGCGATCAGCCAGTCGGATGAGAATCCGGTTTATTATGTGCAATATGCACATGCACGCATTTGTTCTATATTGGAAAAGGCTAGCGTGGAAGTAAACGCTAACATCAATGCGGCTGCGCTCGCCCCACTGATCGCCAAAACCGAAACTCATTTAATGAAATTGATGTCTGAATATCCAGACACCCTCGCTGCTGCTGCCAACGAATTGGCGCCGCACCATGTCGTTTATTACCTCAAAGATTTGGCGGGTGCGGTGCATGGTTTCTGCGGCTCCAAAACCGAGCGTGTTTTGACTGATGATTTGGCAGCCAAAACCGCG
>JBIKPB010000222.1:0-3097 GCA_044357705.1 Formosimonas sp.
TACTCAAGGCTTGTTGATTTTTGTCTTGATGGCGGTGGTTGTGATTTTTTTAGCACGTTGGAAAAATATCCGTTGGCTTTATTTCATCGATCATCTGAAACTCAAAATTCCAGTTTTAGGCAGTTTGCTTAAAACCGCATGGCATGCTCAGTTTTCAAGAATATTGGGATTGTTGTACCAGTCTGGCGTACCGTTGCATCAAGCATTGATGATCAGTGCGCGTACGATTAACCATCGGCCGATGCGTGATGCGATCGAAGATTGCACCCGCGAAGTTTTAAATGGTCACAGTCTTTCATTGGCAATGGCACAGCATCATCTTTTTGAGCCGAGTTTGGTACAACGTATTCAAATTGGTGAGGAGTCAGGTGCATTGACCAATATGCTGGCGCAGCATGCTGCACACAATGAGTTTTTGGTGGAACAAACGATTAAGCGTTTGTCCGCCTTGATTGAGCCGATTTTGATCTTGATCATTGGCGGCATGGTGGCCGTGATGTTGATCGCATTGTATTTGCCGATTTTTAACCTAGGCTCAGCGTTGCGATGATGTGGTTATGGGTTATTTTATCTTCGGCTGCATTGGGTAGTTTTGCCAATGTAATAATCTACCGATTACCTTTGATGATTCTGACTGATGATGGTGAGTCGAAGGTAAATCTCGCGTTGCCTGCGTCTCATTGCCCTAATTGTTTGAATCCGTTAAAGTGGTGGCACAATATGCCATTGCTCAGCTTTATCTTATTAGGCCGTCGTTGTGCGATATGTCACGCCTCAATCGCTTGGCGTTATTTTGTGGTTGAATGTGGCACGGTTGTATTGGCTGTTTTATGTATTTTGCAGTGGGGTTGGACGCTTTCAGCATTGGCGTATTTTGTGTTCTTGTACTTTTTATGGACATTGGCTTGGATTGATGCCTTGAGTTTCTTGTTGCCTGATGCGCTGACTTTACTTTTGCTTTGGCTCGGCTTGTTGTATCAGGCAATGTTTGTTCCGACTCGTCTTACGGATGCAGTTTTTGCCGCTGCTTTTGGCTATGCGTTGTTGTATGTTGTTTATACCTTGCATCATACTTTGACTGGTCGACAAGGGTTGGGCTTTGGCGATATGAAATTGCTCGCAGCGATTGGCGCGTGGCTTGGGGTTGCTGCAATCGCCAATGTATTGATTGTGGCCTGTGCTTTGGCTTTTGGGTATGTCATCTTTTTAAAAATAAAAGTCAAACAGTTGCACGGACGTATGGTGCCATTTGGTCCCTTTTTGGCAGCCGCTGCGACGTTGGTGCTGGTAACTGAGTTTGATTTTGGCAGATGGCTGGTAGGCTAATTATGACCTCGATTACGATTGTCAATCAGAACCTGCGTGATGTTGTTCGTCCCAATGTCTTGCCAAATGTATTGAACATTGGTCTCACTGGTCGTATGGGGGCCGGTAAGTCTACTTTTGCGCGTTTATTAAAAGAGCAGGGTGCGGCAGTAGTCGACATGGATCAAATTTCACGTCAAATCACTGCGAAAGATGGTTTGGCCATTGCACCGATACGCGAAGCTTTCGGTGATGAAATGATTGAAGCGAGTGGTGCGCTTGATCGAGGCCGAATGCGAGAATTGATTGTACGAGATGCGCGAGCCAAAATGCAATTAGAGCGCATTACTCATTCCATTATCATCATCGAAGCGATACGCCAAGCGCATGAAGCCGCGCTTTTAAAGCCCATGTGTATTATTTACGATATTCCTCTGTTGGTGGACAATCATCCTTGGTTAGATGTACTGGACGGAATCATTGTTGTGTGGTGTGAACGCGAAGTACAAATCGCTCGAGTTTTGCAACGAAACCCTGAACTAAACCGTGAAATGGTTGAGGCAATTATCAATGTGCAGGCAAAAGATCAACAACTTTTAAAAATTGGTGATGTAATTGTAGATAATTCAGAGAATTACACAAACCACTTGCAAGCTTGTAATCAAGTCAATATACTGACTAAGTATATTAAAAATTTAAGTTTGTTTAAGTTGAGTCTATAGAATATTCATGAGTACAGTCCAATCTGAGCGTAAGACTTGCACCTTGTTTGAGTTTCCACTCAACGAGCGTTTTCGCACGTATTTACGTCTTGAGGCACTTTATGAGCGCTGGACGTATCTTCTCATGCAGAGCTCTGAGCACGACCATCATAGTGCTTTGATGGTTTTGTTTGAAATGCATGAATTTGCATTTCGTTATGACTTAAAGGGCGATCTACTGATTGAAATCAATCGTTACAAGCAAGCGCTCAATCATTTACGTCATTTACCAGATTTATCTGAACAAAAGCTCACTCAAACTTTATTGCGTCTTACTGATGCGCAAAAACAAATCGAAATCTCTCCTAAATTTGGCAGCACCTTATCAGATAACGACTGGTTGCTTAACGTAAAGACACGTATTGTCGTGCCTGGAGGTGTATGCTCATTTGATGTTGCGTTTTACTATCAGTGGTTGCAACAGCCTGCGAACGTCCGGCGGGTTGATCTTGAGTCTTGGCTCATGCCAATGATGCCTCTGTTCGAGGCGCTTAAGTTATTATTGTTAATTGTACGCGATGCGCGTAAACATAAAATTTGCGTGACATCGGATAAAGCCTATCAGCAACCACTGAATGGTACGCGGTTTGATTTGATGCAGGTGGAAATGCCAAGCAACTCACCTTACATTCCTGATATCAGTGCGAACAAACATGTGATTTGGCTGCGTTTTAGTTTGCCTTCTTTTCGTTGTCAGCCTCAACACCTTTATTTTGACCCAGCACAGCCCGAGATTCCCTTCGAATTAAGTCTGTGTGGCATGTGATTCAACGTACTTTATATGAACAAAACGAATGACTGTTATCTCTTGCCCAGCTTGTGGTACTAAGCACCAGTATGACATTAAATCCTCAGCTAGACCCTTCTGCTCCGAGCGTTGCCAGCTAATAGATTTAGGAGCATGGTCACAAGAGCGTTATCGAATTCCTGTCAGCGATGAGCAGAACCCCGATCCTTACAATGATCTGGCGGATATTCATTAACATTTTTGAAATAAATAAAAAACCACTTGACCGCAAGGCAAAGCTTGT
>JBIKPB010000223.1:0-3095 GCA_044357705.1 Formosimonas sp.
TCGTGGATGTGGTCAATCGCAGCATTTGCTGCCGAGGCTGCCGATGACAAACCGCGCGCTTCGATGATTGCTGCGCCGCGTTTACCAACGGTGGGGATGAAGGTTTCGCGGGTCCACGTTTGGTCGCTGATGAGTGCGTCCACGGCTTCGCCGTTGATCGTGGCAAAACGTGTGTCTGGGTACATCGTTGGACTGTGATTGCCCCAAACAACGAGGTTTTCGATTGCATCGATGGCTTTACCCGTTTTCGCAGCGATTTGTGACAAAGCACGGTTATGGTCGAGGCGAAGCATCGAAGTGAAATTCTCACGTGGCAAATCTGGTGCTGATTTCATCGCAATGTAGGCGTTGGTGTTGGCTGGATTGCCGACGACCAAAACTTTAACGTTGCGGCTGGCGTGATCGTTGAGTGCCTTGCCTTGTAGGGTGAAGATTGCGCCGTTGGCTTCGAGTAAATCTTTACGTTCCATGCCTTTTGAACGTGGACGTGCGCCGACCAATACGGCTACGTCGGCATCTTTAAACGCAATATTTGGATCATCAGTCACGACAACACCAGCCAACAATGGGAATGCACAATCTTCTAATTCCATTACAACGCCTTGAACTGCGGGTAAAGCTGGTGTGATGTCGAGTAATTGCAAAATCACCGGTTGGTCTTTACCGAGCATGTCACCGTTGGCGATGCGAAACAAGAGTGAGTAACAGATTTGACCGGCTGCGCCTGTAATGGCGACGCGCATAGGGGTTTTTGCCATGATATGTACCTTTAAGTTGGATTAAAAATAGGGAAATTGAAAATTTAAGCGATGCATTATAACGCGGTTTGTGTGATGCAGCAACGTTAAGCTCATGACTCTTATATAAGATGAGTGACTGGTGGATAATTGAATGAGTTTAAGGCATAATCATGACGTAAAACTGACAATAAGAGACCGCAATGACCGAAAATTCGCCGATTTTTAGCCCACTTTATCAACAAATTAAAGTTTTGCTTTTGCAAAGCCTGTCTAATGGTGAATGGAATGCGGGCGATATGATTCCATCTGAAGTCGAGCTGGCCGCACGTTATAAAGTGAGTCAAGGTACTGTGCGTAAGGCCATTGATGAGTTGGCCGCAGAAAATTTATTGGTGCGGCGCCAAGGTCGAGGAACTTTTGTCGCGACGCATCAAGAGGCCAAAATCCGTTTCCGCTTTTTGAGTATGCAGGCCAACAGTGGTAAAGAGTTTAAAACCAGCTCGCGCATTCTCAATGTCGAAACGATTGTGGCTCCCGATGGTGTGCGCGAATCATTGGCACTCAAGAAAAAAGATAAAGTGGTACAAATTATGCGTTTATTGTCATTCAATGACGATGCCGCAGTTTTTGAACAAATTTATCTGCCATTTGAGATTTTTACCGACGTGACAGCGGCCAAGCTTACGAATTATAAAGGCACGCTGTATGGCTGGTTTGAGGCAGAATACAATGTGCGCATGATTCGGGCGGTTGAAAAAATACGGGCGGTCAATGCGCCTGAGCAAGCAACTGAATTGTTGGGGATTGATGAAAAACAAGCGTTGTTGTTTGTGGAGCGTATTTCTTATACTTATGCGGATAAGCCGGTGGAGGTTCGACACGGTTGGTATTTGACACAAGATTATTTTTATCAGAATGAGTTGATTTAACCCTTACAGCTCCGCAAAAATCTTATAAAAAATCTTGTCTTGCGACAAGATTTTTTTATTTATTTTTGATGTATGACCAAAAAGAGTATTTTGGTGCCCAGGAAAGGATCTGAACTATTTAGTAAAAATGCGGCTTTCTGAGAGTTATGTTGCAATTTTGTTGCAATAATTTTTTGTTTTGCTCGGAATACGTTTACAACTTCTTAAAAATAGCCGATTATCTCATCGTCTCAATATCCATGCATCTAGCCAGCCGCGAGCCCACAATCCGTCTTCTGCTTTTGGAAAACCTGGTAATTTTGTCATGCTGTTGAAAGTATATAACGAAACACCCATATATTCAGCCGATTCACTTTTGTTCATCATGCGTTTATAACTTATCCCATACAAATTTTCTACTTTCAATTCAAGTGGTCGAAGTGCTTCACTGATTCCACTTTTTACTGCTTCAATTATCGTTTGTTCAATCTCATTCATCATACACCTCGCTTAAAAAATACAGAGATTCGGTTTGTAAGTTTTGTTTTGAATTCATTTTTTTGCTTTCAATAAGCTTTAACAATTATGCATGCGGTTATTGAACCAATTCCTCAGTTTGTTTAAAATCTCCGGCCGTTTCAACTGCAAGCTTGAACTGGTCATTCTGGTCAAATCAAGGGTAAGTTCAATTTTCCCATCCCGACCCAGCCCCCAAACCAGCATTCCATCCTCACGTTTTGCCCCATCGTCAAGCATGCCCGATATTTCCTCGATCATTTGGTCCACCCAGTATTCCAAATCAGCAACAATCGACGGATCAAAGTGAACTGTTAAATTGAATGGAGGTATCATTCGTTTTTTGTCATTATTCTCATGTTTCATCTGACTCTCAAAGCCTTCATCTAAAAAAATTGACATCGTTGTGTAATTTGCTTATGCTAATTCTCACCATTTTTCCCGTAGATATTCGATGCGGGGATCACATTTAAGCAAGATTGGATCAGTTCGCATATACCCTAAAGTGTCATTTTGAAAAAATGAAAAACTTAACCTGTCTCATCGTTGATGATCATTCACTGTTCGCCAAAGGTCTCGAAGGTTACATTCGTGAAATCGAACCTGAAATGGCTTTTGTCCATGCCATTGATCACAACCAAGCCAGTCATGCACTTAAACAGATGCTGTTCGACTTTATTTTTGTCGACATCCATCTCGACGATCAGAATGGTGTAGCAGTAATTGAAGAAGCGCGCAGGACAAACCCCGATTCATTCTGCATTGCTATTTCAGGAGATGAAGATATCTTCTTCGTCAAAGCCATGTTTGCCGCAGGGGCGACCAGTTTCATCTCTAAAAAGAGCAATGGTTCTGAATTGCGTAGCGCCATCACCAAGGTACTCAAGCGACAAAAATATGTGCCGGTGTGGATGCTCAGTGCAAAACAGCC
>JBIKPB010000029.1:0-10854 GCA_044357705.1 Formosimonas sp.
ATCAGGGTCAAGTACCCATACCACGTAACCCATACTTTGGGCGGATTGAGCGAACATGCGACCGAGCTGACCGCCACCGATCACACCTAAAATAGCTGGCGGTAAAATGGGTTGGGTTAATGTTTTCATATCAAAATTCAAATTGGGGGAAACGGAAAACCCATTTTTTATGGGTCATTGAAGCGCACAAACCATCGGCATTTTTCTCAATCAGCAACGATGGTTTGTCACTCATTTGATTTAAGTTAGAAACGCCGCTCATTCAGCGCTTTGATTTTTTGCAAAATTTCAACGGCTTCGTACAGATCGAGAATTTCGCTACTCGCTTTGCGGCATTTTTTGACCGAAGCCGACAATACCTTTTCTTTGACTGATAAGATTTGTGACGCTTGCATCGAAAACTCGTCCAAACCAAGGCCGACCAATAAGCGTGTCAACCTCGTATCGCCCGCCATTTCACCACACACTGAGACGGATTTTTTCGCCTTATGCGCCGAGCGAATCGTATGCGCAATCAATCGCAACACTGCAGGATGGGTTTCGTTGTACAAATGTCCAACATCGGCATCACCACGATCAACCGCCAACGTATATTGGGTCAAATCATTGCTGCCAATCGAAACAAAATCAACCAACGGCAACAGCGCCGGCAAAATCAAAACCGCAGAAGGGACCTCAATCATCACACCAATCGGCATGTGTGCATCAAAAGCCTGTTTGCGTTCACGCAATTGCTCACGTGCTTGTTCTAATAAATTCAGGCACGCTTTAAGCTGCTCCAAACCACTGACCATAGGCAACAATAACTTGGCACGACCGAATGCCGAAGCACGTAAAATCGCGCGAAGTTGCGTCAAAAACATACTCGGATGCGCCAAACTGTAACGCACTGCACGCAAACCCAAAGCCGGATTCAAAGGCACCACATAATCATCGGTACTGAGACTTTTATCCGCACCAATGTCTAGCGTACGAATCGTCACGGACTTGGGCGCAAGTGCTTGGATCACAGCACGATAAGCTAAGTACTGTTCATTTTCGTCTGGTAAACTACTGCGATTGAGAAATAAAAACTCACTGCGAAACAAACCAACACCGTCGGCATTCGCCGCCGTGACTAAATCCAAATCGCTCGGCAACTCAATATTTGCCAATAAACGAATTGGTTTATTGTCCAAAGTCACTGCGGGCGTATCGACTAAATCGTTCAATCGCGCTTGATGATGCCGCTGTTCAACCTGTAAATCACGATAATGCTGCATCAATAACTCATCGGGATTAACCAGCACGACACCGTTCACACCGTCGATAATCACCCACTCATTTTCTCGGATGATTTCGCGCGCTTGCCCCGTCGCAACAACTGCGGGCACGCCCAAACCCCGCGCGACAATCGCTGTATGACTGGTCGTACCGCCCAAATCCGTGATGAATCCGGCCAAAGCACGACCTTTGAATTGCAACATATCGGCTGGCGCAATGTCATGCGCGACCAAAATCATGTCGTCTTCAAACATCTGTGGTGTCGCCTGTTCGCTGATTACATGACCACGCAACACACGCATGATGCGCGTACCGACTTGCACGACATCGTGTTTACGTTCGCGTAAATATTCGTCGTCAAACTCTTCAAACTGCTCGACCAATTCATTGACTTGCGCCGACAACGCCCACTCGGCATTGTAGCGTTTTTCTCGGATCAGATTTTGCGGCTCGATCGCCAACATCGGGTCTTGCGCAATCATGCCGTGCACGCTGAGCATCGCGCCCATTTCTTGCGGCGCATCGTCATCCAAACTCGATTGCAGCTCGGTAAACTCATCTTGTACACTGGCTACCGCGTCAATGAAACGCTTGACCTCGGCCTCAATCCGATCCGGAGAAACCAAATAATGTGCAGCTTCCAAACTGACATGGGCGAGCAAATGCGCTTTACCGATCGCAATTTTCTCACTGACCCCAATGCCATGAATGGAAAAAGTCATTGTTACTCCGCTTCGCCAAAACGGTTGGCAATCACAGCCAACACGCCGTCCAACGCGGCCTGCTCGTCCTCACCATCGACCTCGACTGTCACTTGCGAACCAATACCGGCAGCCAACATCATCACGCCCATAATACTTTTCGCATTGATGCGGCGACCATTGCGCGTCAGCCAAACTTCACTTTTGTATTGGCTAGCGGTTTGCGTTAAAACACCAGACGCGCGCGCGTGCAAACCCAGTTTGTTAATGATTGTGGTTTCTGCTTGTAACATAGGATTCCTAAAAAATACGAAAAAGTAAAAACCTACTTTTTTCTGTTGTCGGTTAGAACTTTTGCCGGCATTGCGTGACAAAAGTCAAATCAATTAGTATTTATTCTGTTCGGCACTTAGATATCTTTGCGCTCACAAGGCGACTCATATTGATAAAGCATCACACCATTCTTACCGCCCTCGACAACTTTATGAGCGACCTCGTCCAGCGGTAAATCACGATAGGTAAAGGCGCGCAGCAACATGGGCAAATTCGCACCATAAATTAGACGCGTTTCAGGACTCATTGCGACCAATCGCTGCGCGCAATTGCTCGGCGTCGCCCCGCAAATGTCGGTCAAAATCAACACGCCCTGACCTGTGTCAATTTCAAATAGCGCTTCGGCCGCCAATTCATTCACCTCATACGGATCCTGATCAGGCATCACATCCAATGCCCGAACATGCTCAGGCACACGGCGATACACATGCGTCACAGCCGCTAAAAACGCAGCCGATAACGGCGCGTGGGTCATCAGTAAAATACCAATCATGATTCACTCTTTTTTCGCAAGATATTGTATCAACCCGTATTTTAACGGATTTTGCCGCGTTAGAGCGCGTAAAATAACGACTTATGACACTATCAAATGCCCCTCTACCACTTAAAAATGGCGTTGCACCCAGCGTCGTCCATGTCACGGAAAGCGGCGTGGTGCTGTTGGATTTTTTGATCAAGCGTTTCCCCAAAATCGCTCGTGAAACTTGGCTGGCGCGTTTCGCGCAAGGTGAAGTGATCAATCAAAAAGGTGAAGTTTTGCATGCGCAACGTTTAACTGTTTTGAATGACTTGGTTTTTTATTATCGTGAGGTTGCCATCGAACCGCTGATTCCATTCACAGAGCAAATTTTATATCTGGATCGGCATTTGCTTGTGGTCGACAAACCGCACTTTTTACCGGTCACGCCATCGGGCGGCTTTTTACAACAAACATTGCTGACACGACTGCGTCACACGCTCAGTATCGAAGCACTCAGCCCAATCCATCGACTGGATAAAGACACCGCAGGTGTCATGCTATTCGCCACACAAGTAGCCACGCGCGGCGCGTACCAAGCATTATTTCAACACAAACAAGTGCATAAAATTTACCACGCGCTCGCACCAACACGCTTGGATTTATCATATCCATTCACTTATGAAAGTCGCTTAATTGAGGACAAACAGCAATTCTTTCGCATGCAAGAATCCACAGGGGAACCCAACACCCGAACACGCATCACACTGCTCGAAAATCGGGGCGAACTCAGCCTATATCAACTCGAACCGCAAACCGGTAAAAAGCATCAACTGCGCGCGCACATGAATGCACTTGACATGCCAATTCTCAACGATGCATTTTATCCTGTGGCGCATCCCGCGGGAAAACCCGATTATGACAAACCACTCCAGTTGCTCGCGAAAAGCATTTCGTTTGTTGATCCTCTGACCACTGAGCAACGTTACTTCGAAAGCCCTCGTAGCTTATAAACCATTGCCCAAGTGAGGCTTCACAATCGCAACACCCATAAAAAAACGAGCGAATGATTCGCTCGTTTTTTTATGATGGCTTGATCAAAATTATTTCAACTTCGCTTCCACGCCTTCAACCAACCAAGACATTTTCAACAACTCTTCATCAGTCAAAGCTTTGTCTTTCGCCAGTTTTTCTGCACCGGTTTGGTCTTTCAAAGGACCGACAAATACTTTACCGCCTTTGACCAACTCAGCTTTTTTACCCTCAACTAAAGTTTTCACATCCGCAGGCACCATGCCACCGACAGCGGTCAAGTCGATCCATTTATCAGCCACGCCCTTCCATTGCTTGCTGTTGTCGAAT
Organism: Formosimonas sp.; assembly: GCA_044357705.1. Lineage (GTDB taxonomy): Bacteria > Pseudomonadota > Gammaproteobacteria > Burkholderiales > Burkholderiaceae > Hydromonas. Next base: position 4,117 of record JBIKPB010000029.1, read on the forward strand.
TTGTCCGACAGGGCATTTTTAACTGCCCAAGTGTAATAATCGCCCCAATTGATGGTGGCTGAACCCAAATGCGCTTTCGGACCGTATGCGCTCATATCTGAATCCCAACCGAATGCGAACTTGCCTTTTTCTTCAGCGGTTTTAAGCACCGCTGGTGAGTCGGTATTTTGGATCAATACGTCCGCGCCTTGACCGATCAAGCTTTCAGCCGCTTGTTTTTCTTTGGTCATGTCAAACCATGAGCCGGTAAATACGACTTTGGTTTTCACCGCTGGGTTCACACTGCGTGCACCCAAAGTGTAGGCATTGATATTGCGAATGACTTCTGGAATCTGCACCGAAGCGACGAAACCCAAAGTGTTGCTTTTAGTCATTTTGCCCGCGACTACACCGGCAAGGTAAGCGCCTTCATAAGTGCGCGCTTCGTAAGTACCCATGTTTGGCGCGTTTTTGTAACCAGTCGCATGGTAGAACTTCACGTTCGGCGTGCTGCTCGCAACTTTTACCGTTTGATCCATGTAGCCGAATGAAGTCGTGAAAATAATTTGATTACCTTTGGCGACCAAGTCACGGATCACGCGCTCAGCATCCGCACCTTCTTTCACGCTTTCCACTTGAGTGGTCGTGACTTTGATGCCCTCTTTTTCAAGGTTGGCAATCATCGCTTTGCGACCATTGTCGTGTGCAAAAGTCCAACCGCCATCACCGACTGGGCCAACGTAAACGAAACCAACTTTAAGCTCTTTACCCGCTGCCGGTGCTGTTGCATCAGCTGCAGGCTTCGCTTCTGCCGGTTTGGCTTCTTCTTTCTTTGCGCCGCCGCTGCAAGCGGTCAATACCAAGGCCGTTGCAAATGCAGCCGCCCAGCCCAATGATTTTTTCAAAAACATAGTCATTCCTTTTGGTTAAAAATACCGCTTGTGCGGCGCAGTAAAAACGTCATTTTACGTGGATTTTGTAGCAATTTTGGATTTTTATACATTCCTCATGATTGAATCAAAACCCACAATCATGAAAAACTAGCTATGTACTTTTTTCGTATCTTTTAAGGCAAAAACGGCTGGGATAATGACGCAGGCGCATTGAGTTTAATCTTGCGCCAATCACGCGAAATCCAGCACAGCACGATAATCGTCGCAATATAGGGCAATGCGTTGAGCAATTGCGCATTCGTCAGCATTAAAACCACGCTTTTGACCCAACCGGTCTGTATGACCAGCCAGTCCTGAATCGACTGGCTCGCAGCTTGTGCCGCAAAACCGAGTGAGCGCATCACGCCAAACAACAATGCGCCAAAAAACAGCCGCGAAGGTCGCCACGTCGCAAAGACCACTAAAGCCACAGCAATCCAGCCCGTACCGCCAGTGATCCCTTCTTGCCACGCTTTAAATTGCACGAGCACCGTAAATGCACCAGCCAAGCCAGCCAACGCACCGCCGACAATCGTCGCGCCATAGCGTACTTTAAGCACATCGTAGCCAATACTGTGCGCCACCGTAGGCGACTCGCCGACCGCACGCACAATCAAACCCAACTTACTGCGATACAACAACACCGATAAAACTACCGCGATCACGATGCTCAAATACGCCGGTAAACTTTGGTTGAATAACGCACCAACCACGGGCAAATCTGCCAAAAATGGAATCGCCACCACATCAAAGCCCGCCAATGGCTGACCGACATATTTCACACCAAACAATGCCGACAAACCCGTGCCCAAAATCGTCAACGCCAAACCTGTCGCCACTTGATGGGTCAATAAACGCACAACCAGAAACGCAAAAACCGCAGCTGCCAACGCACCGACCAACACACCGATCAGCAAGCCCAACCACAATTGATTGGTTTCAAACGCCACGATAAATGACGTCACCGCACCGAGTAACATCATGCCTTCAACACCAAGGTTGAGCACGCCGGCTTTCTCAGTGATCAGTTCGCCCAAGCCCGCCAAAATAAGCGGAATCGCGGCCAGAATCACACTGGCAACTAAACTACTAATCAATACATCCATGAACCACCCCATACGTTCAAAAAAGTGTAAACCTACTTTTTCGGAAATCGAGAATACAGTGATCGCTCTTTAATTGAAGCAATCCTTTAAACTGACTTGAATTACGTCATATAACCTTACTTACGCCACACCACACGATAATTGACCAACACATCAGCAGCTAATAAAAAAATCAACAATAAGCCTTGAAACAAGCTACTGACCGATTGCGGTAACGACATTTGAATCTGTAACGCTTCACCACCCAGCGTCAGCAGCGCCATCAACAACGCACCGAACAAAATTCCGACCGGATTCAAACGCCCCAAAAACGCCACGATAATCGCCGTGAAACCATAGCCGGGTCGCCACGAATCTTGCAGCTGACCGATCGGCCCAGCAACTTCCAACGCACCGGCCAAGCCCGCCAAAGCACCACTGACCAGCAAAGCCAGCCAAATCAAACGATTGGTTTTAAAACCCGCGTAGTTCGCCGCCATCGGTGCCAAACCCGCAACTTTCATCTGAAAGCCGACAAAGGATTTATTGACAAAAATCCATGCCAACGGCACCGCAATCAACAACAAGAACACGCCGACATGCACACGCGTACCGGCAAACACATCAAAAAATTGATTGAGTTGTAGCATCAAAGCAAACTCTGGAAACTGCTGCGATTGTGGAAAACCGGTACCTTGTGGATCTTGCAGTGGCGCGGGTGTTTCGACCGTACCGACCAATAAGTATTGCAACAAACTTTGCGCAATGTAAACCAGCATCAAGGTCGTCAAAATCTCGTTCGCATTGAATCGCGTGCGCATCCACGCCGCCAAACCTGACCACGCTGCACCGCCAAGCACTCCCGCGAGCAACATCAGCGGCAACAAACCATCAGTCATGCTCGCATGAAAACGCGCCATAACCCAAGTCGCCGCAATACCACCGATGATAAGTTGACCTTCCGCACCGATATTCCATACATTCGCACGATACGCAATCGCCAAACCCAAGCCAATCAAACACAACGGCAAAGCCTTGAGCAACAATTCAGAAATACCGTTCATGCTCGACAACGGCTCAATGAAATACGCTTTAAACGCATCGGTCGCATTGACACCCAGCGCCATAAAAATCAATAAACCGGCGATCAGAGTGGCAATCGTCACCACCACGGGAATCAACGCCTGCATTCGGCGCGAGGGTTCGGTTCGGAGAGTCAGTTGAAAGGGCAAAAGCATATAGTATCGATCAGTTTTTATTTTAAAAAATCAGGTCATCAGAACGTGGCATTTGTTGTTTAAGCCACTTGCTCACTGAACAAGCCCGACATCCAAACCCCAATTTCTTCAGGCGTGGTGTCATCAATGTCTTTAATCGGCGATAAGCGACCATGAGCAATCACAGCAATGTTGTCCGCGACTTGAAAAATCTCATCCAATTCTTCTGAGAGCAAAACAATTGCCACACTCTCACCTGCCAAATCAAGCAGTTTTTGACGCAAAAATGCTGCCGCACCAACGTCAACACCCCAAGTCGGTTGCGCCACGACCATGAGCTTGGGAGCGAGTAAGATTTCGCGTCCCATAATGAATTTTTGTAAGTTTCCACCCGAAAGGCTTGAAGCAGTCGCTTCCGCACCACTGGCTTTTACTTTGAATGTGTCGATGCATTTTTGCGCAAAATCACGCATGGCGGATTTTTGCTTGAGACCGTTTTTAACCAAATTCAGCTGGTCAGAAGCATAAGCGGTGAGTAAAGCGTTTTGCGCCAAAGTCATGGTCGGCACGGCACCTTTACCGAGTCGCTCTTCGGGCACAAAACACAAGCCCAAACCGAGGACACGACGATCCGCAGCATCGAGATGCCCAGCGTCTTGCTGCATAATTTGTACCATACTGGCCGCGGATTTTTTTTCACCCGACAACGCCGCCAGTAACTCGGCTTGCCCATTGCCGGAAACACCTGCAATGCCCAAAATTTCGCCCGCACGTACGCTAAAGCTCACATCGGTCAAGTCGACCCCAAACGGATCATCAGTTTGTGTCGACAACTCATTTACCATCAAACGCACTTCACCCAACTCATGGGTCGGATGCTCATAATGCGGTAACGAGCCACCAATCATCATCGTGGCCAAATGCTCAACGGTTTCGTTTTTGGGCGCGCATTCGCCACTGACTTTACCGTGGCGCAAGACGGTTGCGGTATCGCATAGGGATTGAATTTCGTCGAGTTTATGACTGATGTATAAAATGCTGCAACCTTCAGCAGCGAGTTGGCGCAACGTCACAAATAGCGTTTCGACCGCTTGCGGCGTCAATACCGAAGTCGGCTCGTCCATGATCAGCAGCTGTGGGTTTTGCAATAAACACCGCACGATTTCAACGCGCTGACGCTCACCAACAGATAAATGGTGGACGTGCCGCTCAGGTGTAATAGGCAAGCCGTAATGCTTTGATACTTCGGTAATGCGTTTGGACAAAATGTCTAGATTGATTTTTTCGTCCATCGCCAATGCGATGTTTTCTGCGACCGTCAACGTTTCAAACAACGAAAAATGCTGAAACACCATGCCGATGCCGAGTGCACGCGCAGCAGCTGGATTTTTGATATTGACCGGCTGACCGTTCCACTCGATTTTCCCCGAGTTGGGGGTCGTCACACCGTAAATCATTTTCATCAAGGTTGACTTACCTGCGCCATTTTCACCCAACACAGCGTGGATTTCACCCGGCATCACCGACAACGATACATCGTCATTCGCATGCATCGTGCCATAAGTTTTAGTCATGTGGTGCAACTGAATACGAGGAGTGGTGTGCGCCGTCATGATGCTTTATTTAGATTTAAATTTTTGAGTCAGCGTTACAACCGCCAGTACGACCGCACCAACGGCTAAACCCACCGCAGCGGCAAACAAAAGCGAAACGATTGGATTGAGGGTTTCGTCGATATGATGTAAATGCGGTTCACCATGAACAATAATGCCGCCACCGACCAAAAACATCGCAGCCGTACCCAAAATCGTCAATGTTTTCATCATGTAAGGTGTAAACGCAATCAAAAACACGCCAAACTTACGGGCGATCGCAGATGCTTTGGTACTCAAATACAAACCCAAATCGTCCAACTTGACAATCCCCGCCACCAAACCGTAGACACCAACCGTCATGACCATCGCAATACTGGAAAGCACTACAGCTTGCGTCGACAAAGGCTGCGTGGCTACAACGCCCAAGGAAATCGCAATGATTTCAGCCGACAAGATAAAGTCGGTGCGTACTGCGCCTTTGATTTTGTCTTTTTCAAACTGCACCATATCGACCGACTCGTCTTCAACCGCATGGATCAACTCATCGTGATGCTGTTTGTCTTCGGCTTCGGAGTGCAAAAACTTATGCGCGAGTTTTTCAAAACCTTCAAAACACAAGTATGCACCACCAACCATCAATAAAGCGGTGATCACCCAAGCCGGTGCAAAAGCACTCAACAGTAACGCAATCGGCACCAAAATCAGCTTATTGATGAATGAGCCTTTCGCCACCGCCCAAACTACCGGCAGCTCACGATCTGCTTTCATACCGGTAACCTGCTGCGCATTCAAAGCCAAATCATCGCCCAAAACACCCGCAGTTTTTTTCGCCGCGACCTTGGTCATCACACTGACATCATCCATAATCAACGCAATATCATCCAACAACAGCAATAAACTTGAACCGGCCATATCAGCAACCTTTAAGAGTCAATTAATTATCCAAAAAAGCGATTTTAACACAGCAACAAGAGCTTTTTCGCACCTGTCTTGCGCAAAAACCGCGCAATAAACAACAAAATGGACGGTAAACTCAAAAAAACGTTAAAATGCTGCCAACCAATTGTGTACCTGATGCATTAATGGCTCAGGACGCAAATTGCGCCCCTTGAAACGGAGAAATACATGAAGACCAAAACGAAAATCTATGCGGCACTGATTGGCTTGAGTTTAATCGGCACTTACGCCATTGCCGCCAACTTTAGTGACGCTGACAAAAATGGTGATGGAGCCTTGTCGATTGAAGAACTCAAAGCCGCAGGCATGGATGACATGGTGGCCAAGTTTAAAACTTTGGATACCGATAAAGACGGTAAGATTTCTAAAGCTGAAGCTAAAGCCAACCGTTAAACCCATCATTTATTTATAGCCTTAAAAGTTGCAGCGCTTCGCATTTGCGAGGCGTTTTTTTATGCATCATCGCGATCACCCGCGCAATCAGTCTCATAGATAACAAGTACTTGCGGTAAACTGTCGACCTATTCAAAAGTACTGAACATCATGACCAAGACTCTCAAAATCAACAAACCCGCCGCCAGTGACAGCGCCAATACACGGAAACCCGTGCGCGGCCGCAATCGCAACAACCATGTTGCCCCTACTACAGTGCCCGCTGCCAAGCCGCGTGGTGCAAACAGCAGCAAACCACAACGCAGCTCGGATGATAAACCCCGTCGTGATTTCAGTGATCGACCGCCACGACGTGACTCTGACAAACCACGAGACTCCGCTGATCGACCGAGGCGCGATTTTAGCGACAAGCCCAAACGTGATTTTGGTGACCGTGCACCGCGTCGTGATGCAAGTGACAAACCGAGACGAGACTTCGGCGATCGCCCACCTCGTCGCGACGGTGACAAACCCCGTAATTTTTCAGACCGTCCACGCCGAGATTTTGGCGAAAAGCCACGTGATGCCTCTGATCGCCCGC
>JBIKPB010000030.1:0-10808 GCA_044357705.1 Formosimonas sp.
GCGATAAGTTTGCATACCGACTTCCGCGGTGCGTGGGGCGTATTCACGTTGCGGCGCACGCTCGCGTTCGCGCTCAAAGCGCACATTACTGCCAACATTGCGCGGCTTATCTTGTCGCTCCCAGCTGTCGTCAATCGCATATTTTTTATTTTTATCAAGTAACAAAGGCGTATTACCGCGCGCCATTTTGGCAAGTGCGGCGGCGATTTCAATCGCGGGCACGTTATGCTCGCGCTCATAATCTTCAATCAAAGCGCTAAACTCATTCAATTCGCCTTGTGCCAATACGGTGCTGATTTCATCTTTAAAGCGCGCCACCCGCACGTTGTTCACATCTTGAATCGTCGGCAGAACCAACTCGCCTACAGGCTGACGCGTTGCGCGCTCAATCACTTTGAGCAAATGCTTTTCACGTGGCGTAATAAACAAAATCGCTTCGCCGCTGCGCCCTGCGCGACCGGTACGGCCGATTCGGTGTGTATAACTTTCTGGATCGTGCGGCACGTCATAATTCACCACATGACTGATCCGCTCAACGTCCAAACCGCGTGCGGCCACGTCAGTCGCAACCAAAATATCGATTTTGCCGTCTTTAAGCTGCTGAATCGTGCGTTCGCGTTGCTGTTGTTGCACGTCGCCATTAATCGCTGAAACCGAAAAGCCACGCGCCGATAATTTGGCCGCCAACTCTTCCGTACCGAGTTTGGTACGTGCAAAAATAATCATGCCATCAAACGGTTCAGCCTCCAAAATGCGCGTCAAGGCATCAAGCTTGTGCATACCGCTGACCATCCAATAACGCTGGCGAATGTTGTCCGCCGTGCCGGTTTTAGCCGCAACGGTGATTTCAGCCGGATTTTTGAGGTAAGTTTGCGCAATGCGACGAATTGCCGATGGCATCGTTGCTGAAAACAATGTGGTTTGGCGCGTCGCCGGCGTCTCTTGCAAAATTCGCTCAACATCATCGACAAAGCCCATGCGCAGCATTTCGTCCGCCTCGTCCAACACCAAAGTTTTGAGTTGCGACAAATCGAGCGAGCCTTTGTCCAAATGATCAATCACACGACCAGGTGTGCCAACCACCACATGCACGCCACGACGCAATGCCGACAACTGCGGGCCGTAGCTTTGACCCCCATAAATTGGCAAAACATGAAAGCCGGGAATGTGACGCGCATAGGTCTGAAAGGCTTCCGCGACCTGAATCGCCAATTCACGCGTCGGTGCAAGCACCAAGGCTTGCGGTACGTTTTGTGACAGATCAATGCGCGACAAAATCGGTAAGGCAAACGCTGCGGTTTTACCCGTACCGGTTTGCGCTTGACCCAAAACATCGCGGTTGGTCAACAATGCGGGAATGGTCGCAGCTTGAATCGGTGATGGATATTCATAACCAATTTCGGACAGCAGTCGAACCAAGGGTTCGCTCAAGGCCAAATCGCTAAATGAAACAGGAGTTGGGATGGATTCAGAAATGACTTCAGACATAAGATGCTCACAAAATGCTCAAAACCGCAGGAGGCGGAGAGATACCCGCCATTTTAACCTTTTGAGCGCGGCTCTGGTTGTGATTTGAACCGTGTAAATCACCCCGCCGAAACGGCCTTTCCAGTACAATGACGGCATTCAAATTTTACTCTTAAGGTGGTTTATGAAACGTAAAACCCTGTCACGCTATTTAATCGAACAACAGCGCGAACACAACAATTTACCCGCAGATTTGCGCTTGCTGATCGAAGTTGCCGCACGCGCCTGTAAGTACATAAGCCACGCCGTATCTAAAGGCTCACTCGGCGAAGTGATTGGCAGCGCGGGCACCGAAAACGTGCAAGGCGAAGTGCAAAAGAAGCTCGATATTTTGTCGAACGAAATTCTCATTGAAGCCAATGAATGGGGCGGCCACTTGGCTGCCTTGGCATCAGAAGAAATGGATCATTTTTATGAAATTCCCAACCGCTTCCCCAAGGGCGAGTATTTGTTGATTTACGATCCGCTCGATGGCTCGTCCAACATCGACATCAATGTATCGATCGGCACGATTTTTTCGGTACTTAAAAAACATGAGGCGGTTGAAGGAAAAATCTCATCGATTACCGAACAAGACTTTTTACAACCCGGTCACGAGCAAGTTGCGGCGGGTTATGCCATTTATGGTCCACAAACACAATTGGTCTTGACCACCGGCTATGGCGTGCAAATCTTCACGCTCGATTCGGAATTAGGCTCATGGGTATTGACACAAGACAATGTACAAATTCCTGAAAGTACATCTGAATACTCAATCAATTCATCATATCAACGCTTTTGGCACCCGCCGGTGCAACGCTACGTTTCGGAACTGATCGCCGGCGCAGAGGGTCCACGCGGTCGAGATTTCAATATGCGCTGGGTTGCCGCAATGGTCGCAGAAGTCCATCGTATTTTGACGCGCGGCGGGATTTTTCTCTACCCGACCGATTCGCGCCAGTCGTATCAAAAAGGTCGTTTGCGCTTATTGTACGAAGCCAACCCGATGGCCATGATCATCACTCAAGCTGGTGGTGCTGCAACCAATGGTTTCATCGATATGCTCGATGTTCAGCCATCCAGTTTGCATGAGCGCGTGGCTGTGTTTTTGGGCTCAAAAGAAGAAGTCGAACGCGTGACTCAGTACCACCAAGAACATGCCGCTCAAGCTTAAAACAGACGGCGAATTATGCTAAAGTGAGGTATATTTTCAAAAATATTACACCGCAATTTTTTATCAGTCGCATCAACAATTCAGCAAATCATTCATACCAAAGGATTTCACATGGCAAAAGCCGAATCAAATAAAACTGCCGTCTCACAAGCCGGTAATGCCGAGGACAAAGCCAAAGCACTGGCCGCCGCCCTTGCACAAATTGAGAAACAATTTGGTAAAGGCTCGATCATGCGTCTGGGCGACAACAATGAGCAACCCGACATTCAAGTGATTTCAACCGGCTCGCTCGGTCTTGACGTGGCGCTTGGCGTCGGCGGTTTGCCACGCGGTCGTGTGATCGAAATTTACGGTCCAGAATCATCAGGTAAAACCACGCTGACCTTACACGTGGTGGCCGAAATGCAAAAAATTGGCGGCACTTGCGCTTTTATCGATGCGGAACACGCATTAGACGTGACTTACGCGCAAAAGCTCGGCGTGAATTTGTCTGAAATCCTCATTTCGCAACCCGATACGGGCGAGCAAGCACTCGAAATCGTCGATGCGCTGGTACGCTCTGGTTCGGTCGATTTGATCGTGGTTGACTCGGTTGCAGCGTTGGTACCGAAAGCTGAGATCGAAGGCGACATGGGCGCTTCGTTACCCGGCTTACAAGCACGTTTGATGAGCCAAGCTTTGCGTAAATTGACCTCATCAATCAGCCGCAGCAATTGTACGGTGATTTTCATCAATCAAATTCGTATGAAAATCGGCGTCATGTTTGGCTCACCTGAAACAACCACGGGCGGTAACGCGCTCAAGTTCTATGCTTCGGTTCGCCTCGACATTCGTCGTGTCGGTGGGATTAAGAAAGGCGATGAGATTTTGGGTAACGAAACCAAAGTCAAAATCGTTAAAAACAAAGTCGCGCCGCCATTTAAAGAAGCTTTCTTCGATATTTTGTATGGCGAAGGCATTTCGCGCGAAGGTGAAATCCTCGATATGGGTGTTGAAGCGGGTATCGTCGACAAAGCCGGTGCATGGTACAACTACGGTAAAGATCGCATCGGTCAAGGTCGTGACAATACCCGTGAATATTTGCGTCAAAATCCAGAATTGGCCGTTGAAATCGAAAACTTGGTACGAGACAAACTCGGCATCAAGTCACGTGCGGTCATGCGTGCCATTCCAAAGCCCATTAAAGAAGAAAAACCCAGTACGAAAAAAGCAGCCAAGGAAGAAGATATCCCTGCTGAGGATGATGCAGTTTAAGATCATCACCCAAAACCTGCGCAACGCGCAGGTTTTTTACACCCGCAAAGATCACTTTTAAACGCAACGATGAACCGTAAAAACTTTTTTAACGATGATGACGAGGATAATTTCGAGCAGTTTGACGAAATACTATCGGGTCTCAGTACGCGCAAAAATAATGGTGAACAGGATGATGCACCACAAGATGCCTATCGTACTCGCAAGCCTTATGTGGCAAAAGTGATTACCCCTAAAACCATTTCCGAAGCTGACTTACGTCGTAAAATCAACACGCGTGCCATCACCTATTTATCACGCCGCGAATACAGCCGAGCAGAACTCAAGACGAAGCTGATCAGCGGATTTGATGCGCACTATACATCTACGGATCATCACGAAGCGCTGATCGAGCAGATCCTTAATGAATTGGAGCGTGGCAATTGGCAGTCGGATGAGCGCTATGCCGCGCAGATTAGCAAAGTGAAAGGTGAACGCTTTGGTGTAGCCAGACTCAAGCATGAGTTCAAACAAAAAGGTCTGGATGACAGCCTGGTTCAGCAAGAATTGGCAGCACTCAAAGCCACAGAGTTTGAACGCGCCCAAGAAATCTGGCGCAAAAAATTCGGCACCGCCCCCGATGACCTTAAAGAAAAAGCCCGTCAAGTTCGTTTTATGGCAAGTCGTGGCTTTGGCTATGAGATCGTTAGCAAAATCATTAAAAACATTGACGAAGATTAAAACAAAACGCTCAGAGGGACTCATTACAGCAACCTTGCAGCACTCCAAAAATCATTGCAAAACAAAAAACCGCCTTGAATCAAGGCGGTTTTTTTGAGACCATTCAGAGTCAAATTACTTCTTCTCTTCTTTTTTCTCTTCAGGTTTCGCTGCGGCAGGAGCTGCAGCTTTTTTGAAGCCATCTTGCAACTCTTGCAAATGCTTACCTTTAGCCATTTCCAAAATTTGGGGTTTGACTTGTTCAAAAGGAGGAATTTGCGGTGCAGGTTGTGCTTTAGCAGCTTCAGCTGCACGTGGCTCTTCGATCAATTGAATCACGTGGTAGCCGAATTGTGATTTAACCGGTAGAGAATACTCGCCGGCTTTGAGCTTGCTTGCCGCTTCGGCGAATTCAGGCACCCAACGGCTCAAAGGATTCCAACCTAAGTCGCCGCCTTTAGCAGCTGATGGAGTGTCTTTTGACAATTTAACCAATTCCTCAAACTTACCGCCCGCTTTGAGCTTGGCATCAATGTCTTTGGCTTCTGCTTCTGTTTCAACCAAGATATGACGCAAATGATATTCTTTACCCGAAGCAGCGACTTGATCGGTCACTTTTTTGACTTCTTCGTCATATACTTTTTTGAGTTCTTCATCTGTCGGTTTGTAATCCGCCATTTTTTTGCTGAAATATTGGCTCGCCAAAATTTGTGCCACTTGCGCTTGCATCAATGCTTTGGTTGACTCATCATCACCGATTTTTTCTTTGCGCGCCGCATCTGCTACCGCTAGATTAAGCGTCAAATTTTCTTCAATTTGTTTGCGTACTTCATCTGTAACTGGCTGATCAGGACGCTCTGCTTTAATTTGTGCGACAACCGCATCAACCATTTGTGCGGTGGTGTAGTTGGTTTCTTTTGTACCACAAGCCGTCAAACTGACTGCACCTGCTAATAAAACTGTGAGTAATAAACTGCTTTTTTTCATCTGCCCATTCCTTATAAATTGGGTTAAACAAAGGGTATTACAAAATCTCAAAATCTAAATCGTGCCCTGCGTTTCGATTCGCAAAGCATGAATCGGGTGAGGCATCAGGTCATGCACCGCCGCATAAACCAAGCGGTGTTGCGCCATGCGCGTTATACCGTTAAATTGTGGGGAAACAATGCGCACCGCAAAGTGTTGCGCACCGCCTGCAGCTCCCGCATGACCGGCATGCAGATGAGACTCATTGATCACTTCTAATGATGTGGGCATCAATGCATTTTGCAAGCGCTCGCGCAACACGGTTTCAAGATCACTCATTTATGATCCTGCGCATCTTGCGGTATGTGTTTACCCAACCATATACTTTGCACAATGACAAAAACTAAGGTCAAACCAAGAACACCATAGGTTTTAAAATCAACCCACTGTGCCTCAGAGTAGAAGCTAAAGACATACAGGTTCAAAGTACCTAAACCGATAAAAAAGCTTGCCCAAATCACTGCCAACTTACGCCATACCGCCTCAGTCAAGCTAAGCTCTTGCCCCATCAATAAACGCAACATGTTTTTGCCAAACACATATTGACCGATCAAAACCGCTGCACCCATTGCCCATTCGAGTACACTGAATTTCCACATCAAAAAGCGTGGATCACGAAATGCGATCGAAATCGAACCGAGCACAACGATTAAAATCAGGCTGACCCAATGAATCGGCATAACAGGCATTTTTTTCCACTTCATCAAGCCGATTTGAACAATTGCCGAAACAATCGCGACTGCCGTTGCGACAAAAATATTGTCGCTGATTTTATAAGCCGCAAAAAACAAAACAACGGGGAAGAGATCGATAATGAGTTTTTGCATATCTGACGGTGCATCGCTATACGTAAATAAAGCCGTTCAAAACGGCTTTATGTTTAATTAGGCAGGCATTTTACCTCGTTTTACGCTTTTGCGTCGCCCTCAGGGGTAAACTTTAATGCGGCACCATTGATGCAGTAGCGTAAACCCGTGGTTTTAGGCGGTCCATCGGGAAAGACATGACCCAAATGCGCACCACACTTCGTACAAACCACTTCCGTACGTACCGTACCGTGCGACATATCTCGATGTTCGGTCACCGTATTTTGCTCAGGCGCATCAAAACTCGGCCAACCACAACCGGCATTAAACTGGTGATCGGACTCAAACAATTTAGCATTGCACACGATACAGTGGTATTCACCTTCATCCCATTCTTCGGCAAACTCGCTCGTAAAGGGTCGTTCCGTGCCTTGTTCTTGCGTCACTTTATATGCCAACTCACCAATGCGTTGACGCAGCTCTGTTTTATCTTCATTCATTCTTTTCTCCTCAAATGCTTAAGTCCATTAGACGTCAAGGTCGCAAAAAACTGACAAATGCAGTACAATGCGTGCTGTTGCGAGGGTGGCGAAATTGGTAGACGCACCAGGTTTAGGTCCTGGCGCCCTAATACGGTGTAGGGGTTCGAGTCCCCTCCTTCGCACCAACGAATCATTGATAAGCTTTATGGGCTAATCTTTTGAAAACAAGGCGTAATGCCTTGTTTTTTATTTGTGTTTAAAAAACTGCTCTTCATTCAACCACAAATACAAGCCCATCAAAATCCCCAAAACACTCATCGCCATCACATAATACATGGGCATCAGCGGCGTATTTTTCATGCCTGCAGCAACCACAATCGGGGTCATGCCTCCAAAAATCGCATAAGCAGTGTTGTAGGAGAACGATAATCCAGAGAAGCGTACTTGGGCCGGAAAACCTCGTACCATCGTGAATGCAAAAGAACCAACCACGCCGACCGAAAAACCGACCAAAACATAATTCAAAATCAAGTCCTCAGGCTGACTCACTAAACTGCTGTAAAAATGATAACTGCTGGCACACAATAAAATAGAACCAAGCAACGTTGTCTTGCCTGCGCCGATGCGATCTGCCAAATGACCGAATAAAACAGCACCGATTGACAGTGCCACAATCGCCCAACTATTAGCGGCTAAAGCTTGTGTTGCCGGAATACCGAAGCTTTTCTGAATGAGCGTCGGTGTCATTAAAATCACCACCACAATCGCAGCCGATAAAATCCAAGTCAGCAACATGCTGATGGCAACACTCAAGCCATTACCTTTAAAAACACCAAATAAAGGCAAACCTTCTGACAATGCTTTATGGGCTTTCATCTCAGCAAAGACCGGTGTTTCCTCCAACCAACGACGCAAATACATGGCAATAAAGCCAAACACACCACCAACGATGAAAGGAATGCGCCATGCCCAAGACTCAATCTGCGCTACCGTATAAATGTGATTGATGATGACCGCCATTAAAGAGCCGAGCAAAATACCCGATGTCAATCCTGCTGTCAAAATACCCGTCGCCAAACCGGTGTAACGTGGAGGCACATGTTCAGAGACAAACACCCACGCACCCGGTACTTCACCACCAATCGCCGCACCTTGCATGACGCGCAACAACAGCAAAATAATCGGCGCGGCAATTCCGATGGTGGCATAAGTCGGCATCAAACCCATAATCAATGTCGGAATCGCCATGAGGAAAATACTCAAGGTAAACATGCGTTTACGCCCCAACAAGTCACCAAAATGCGCCATGATGATACCGCCCAAGGGGCGCGCCAAATAGCCCGCTGCAAAAATGCCGAACGTTTGCAACTGCTTGAGCCACTCCGGCATATCCACAGGGAAAAACAACTTACTGACCACCGCAGCAAAAAATACGTAAATCACGAAGTCATAAAACTCCAGTGCACCGCCCAAGGCTGAAAGCCCAAGCGTTTTGTAATCACGTTTGCCTAACGGTCGATTAGAAATAGGAGGGGAAATGGTTTGTTCTAAGCTCATAAAAACTCAATGTTCATTAATAAATTAAAAAAGAATGTTCAACAGTATAGCCAATCTAAATTTTGGCTTCCGTTTAATTGTTGCATGGACCGGCTTAGCTCATTTGCAATCCACATGGGCAAAATATCCCATACTTCCGATACACTTATTTAAGTTAAGGCTGCTTGCCATACTGCAAAAAAGCAGGTCGCTCACTCAAACGTTTTTCGTAAGCCACCACATGCGTCAGTTCAGGCTTACCAAAAGGTGCCATCAACCATCGACTGACCGACAAACCCAGCACAATATCCGCTAAAGTAAAATCGTCGCCTGTAATCAATGCACCGGTTTTTGCAAGCTGTTGATCAATAATCCCGATGTGCTGATTCCAATTGGCAATACCTGCCGCAAGCAATTGCGCATCTTGATGTGCAGGACTTTTGCGAACCAACGCCATAAAAGCGTAACGCCATGAGTTATTCAATTCCGTCGCTTGCCAGTCCATCCATTGCTCAACTTTCGCCCGCGCTTGAGGCTCGTTTGGCAATAAATCCGAACCGCGTGCCAAATAACGACAAATCGAATTCGACTCCCATAAAACAAAATCATTTTCGATCAAAACCGGCACCATCGCGTTCGGATTCAATGCCCGAAACTCATATGTATCCACCGGCTGAAAACCTGAACCATAATCTTCACGGGAGTAATTGATATTCAACTCAGCACATGTCCACAGAACTTTACGCACATTGATCGAGCTGGCTTTACCTAAAATCCGCTTCATCTTACCTCCTTAAACTGACAACCATCAATATGATCGTTGACCAACCCCATCGCTTGCATAAACGCATAGCACGTGGTTGGCCCAACAAATTTCCAGCCTCGCTTTTTTAAATCTTTACTCAAGCGCATCGAAGTCGGCGTACTCGCTGGAATCATCGCACGCGTCACTTGGTCGGCTCGCTCTGCCGCTGGGGGAACAAATTGCCAGAAATAGGCATCAAGCGAACCAAACTCCTGAACCAACTCCAGCGCACGAGCGGCATTATTGATCGTCGCTTCGATTTTGCCGCGATGACGAATAATGCCCTCATCTTGCAGCAAGCGTGCCACGTCGTCATCCGTAAATTGTGCGACTTTCTTGAGATCGAATTTTTTGAATGCTGTGCGAAAGCCTTGACGGCGTTTCAAAATCGTGTACCACGACAAGCCGGATTGAAAACCCTCCAAGCAAATTTTTTCAAACAACCGCACATCATCGTGTACCGGCTTACCCCATTCGTAGTCGTGATAATGTACGTACAACTCATCCTCACCACACCAAAAACAGCGTTGATTCACGAGGTCTGCACTGGTTTTTGTCGCCATATTTTGCCTTTTGTTTTTTCTGGTTGAAAGTTTGACTTTACCTTTCAACGCATGTGCAGTCAATCGTCACCTCCTCTCAGACATTCCTTTGTCCAAACAAACGTAAAAAGCGAGCTTTAACGCTCGCTTTTTCTATTACCAAAAAACTCTGTTCATTATCACTCAACAAAGACAATCAAATCGTCAATCAAAACATTGGATGGGCATTCGCAGACCGCTCGGGCACATCTTGAATCACATCCCAATGCTCGACGATCTTACCCGTCTTTCAAGCAAAATATCAACCACGACCGCATCTTTACCCATATCGCCTTTGGTTTTTAGGTGCAAAAAAATCAAATCGCCATCGGCTGCTACCCGTCAAAAATCGATTTTTTCTTTTGATGCATCTTTAAACCAAACTTTCGCTGCGGCCTTAATCGCCGCTGCACCATCCGCCACCGAAGGATTGTGTTGAATATAATGCGCCTCATTAGCAAATGAGACAGTTGCGCTGAGCAATAAAGCAGTACTCAGAAGAATTGTAGTGAGTTTTTTCATCATTTTGCTTCCATTCATTTCAATATTAAGGCAAAGTGTCATCCAATCATGAGATTAAGAAACACGCCAAAAATTGGACAAGATCGCCCAATGCTGTTGTAGACACAGCCAGCCCATTTCCTTTTATGAATGATTAAGAAACGATCAATTACGGTTAGGTAAATAAGCTTATATCGCACCCGAAAGCTATGCAGCAAAATAACGGCGGTCTGAATTCATGCTTAAAATCGTTGTTTGTATTTGAATTTCAAAGATCAACCCAAATTATCAATCAAACATTTTTAACTCAATACAGGATAAAAATCAAAATGACAGAGGTGGCTCCGTTCCATTGAACAGTTAAATCCGGTTTATAAGTGATAAAGCCTACGGGTTTTAAAGCATTATTTAAACGTTTTTAAGCGGCGAGATTAAACG
>JBIKPB010000226.1:0-3064 GCA_044357705.1 Formosimonas sp.
CAAAAATTTGATTGACGAATCAGAAAATTTCGCGCAATTTCAAAATGATGTGCTGTTGATTGTGAATACTGCAAGTGCATGTCGCTTCACACCACAATATGCGCAACTTCAAGAACTACATGAGAAGTATGCGGATAAGGGATTGAAAACAATCGCCTTTCCATGCAATCAGTTTGGTGCGCAAGAGAAGGGTGATGCTGCTGAAATTGGCGAGTTTTGTGATCGCAATTTCCACGTGACTTTTCCGGTCATGGCCAAAATTAAGGTGAATGGTGATGATGCCGACCCGCTTTGGAAGTGGCTCAAGTCTGAGGCTCCTGGTATTTTGGGAACGCAATCAATCAAGTGGAACTTCACCAAGTTTCTGATCGCACGCGATGGTCAAAGCATTAAACGCTTCGCACCCGCTACTGCTCCCAATAGTATGGTGAGCGAGATTGAAGCGTTATTAAAATAGATGCTGGATCTAGAAAATTGAAGTCTTATTTTTCCATTATGAAGCTAACTAACAGAATTTTTAACAATAGAAAGTGGACATGAGTTCAAATCCCACACAAGGTACGCTTGAAAAACAAGTGTTGCCTGCCTTAGCGTTGGCAGCATTAGGCATTGTTTTTGGTGACATTGGCACCAGCCCGATTTACGCGATGAAAGAAAGCGTGAGCGAGCATTATGGTTTACCGTTGGATGCACCGACCATTATGGGCTTGTTGTCTTTGCTCTTTTGGTCGTCATTTATTGTCATTTCGTTTAAATACGTCACGCTCATTATGCGCGCTGATAACAATGGCGAGGGCGGGATTTTATCCTTGATGGCATTGACGCTACGTGGCAAAGACCATAAAAAATTCAAGTGGATTATTGTGCTGGGCATGTTGGGCGCATCGCTTTTTTACGGTGATTCGGTCATCACGCCGGCTATTTCGGTTTTGTCCGCGGTTGAGGGTTTGAAAGTGGCGATTCCAAGCTTGCATGAGCATGAGCTGATTGCGATTGCTGCGGTTATCTTGACCGCTTTATTTGCGATTCAAAAAACAGGTACGGCGAAAATTGGCGTGCTGTTTGGCCCCATTATGCTGCTTTGGTTCAGCGTTTTAGGCATCATGGGGATTTGGCACATGAGCGAAAACTGGGCGATTTTGCAAGCACTTAATCCCTACTATGCATTTGACTTTGTCATGAATCACAGCTGGGCCGGCTTTCTTGTTTTTGGTTCGATTTTATTGGTGCTGACGGGGGGCGAAGCGTTGTATGCCGATATGGGGCATTTTGGTCGTAAACCAATTACGATTGCTTGGTATTGCGTGGTTTGGCCGGGCTTAATGCTCAATTATTTTGGTCAAGGAGCCATGCTTTTGGCGCATCCTGAAACCAAAGCGAATCCATTTTTTATGATGGCACCTGAGTGGGCAACGATTCCTTTGGTTATTTTGGCTGCGTCGGCATCGGTGATTGCCTCGCAAGCGGTGATCTCGGGAGCATTTTCGCTTACCAGTGCGGCGATTAAATTGGGTTATTGCCCACGTTTTAAAATCGTACATACCAGCGAGCAGGAAAAAGGACAGATTTATTTACCCTTTATCAATTGGTTGCTTTGGATTTTGGTGATGATTTTAATCGTTACGTTCAAAAATTCGAGCGCACTGGCATCCGCCTACGGTTTTGCTGTGGTAACGACCATGGTGATCGACGATATTTTATTGCTGGTGGTGATGTTGACGGTTTGGCGCTGGAATAAGGCTTTAGCGATGACGATTTTCGCAGTCCTGTTCATTACCAGCATGACCTTTTTCTCAGCAACGGCGGTCAAGTTCTTGGATGGTGGCTGGTTCCCCGCGACAATCGGTTTGGCGATCTTTACGATTTTGATGACGTGGAAGCGCGGCAAAGAGTTGGTCTACAGCCGTGCTGATGGCACCAATTTACCACTCGTACCCTTTATGGAAAGCTTATTGGCACATCCACCCGTTCGAGTGGAGGGGACTGCGATGTTCATGCACAGTGATTTAGATAATGTACCGAACTCGCTTTTGCACAATCTCAAACATAACCGTGTGTTGCATGAGCGCGTGGTATTTCTCAGCATTCATACCGAAGATGTTCCTTATGTTGAGGATCATGAAAAAATCAAGATTCAGACGATTGGTGAGTCGGCGTTTGTGGTCAATGGTTATTTTGGTTTTAAAGACGAACCAATCATGGCGGATATTATGAAGCTGTGTAAAAAGCAAGGCTTGGCGATGGAAATGATGGATACTTCATTCTTCCTTAACCGGGAGACCGTGATCCCGAGCAAGCTTAAAGGCATGGCGATGTGGCGTGAAAAAATGTTTGCGATTATGATGCGAAACTCGATGCGTGCGACGGATTACTTTCAAATTCCGCCCAACCGTGTGGTTGAAATGGGTACTCAAGTCGAAATTTAAAACAAACGATTTGATTTCAGAGTCAAAGGCGCAAGGTTTGTGCCTTTGATGGATCAATTTTCACATACAAAATTCATTATGAGCCAAGTTTCCACGATCATTCCTTTTTATAACGGTAATGATACGATTGCACGAGCGATCGACTCTGTGATCGATAGTCCGCTCTGCCTTGAAGTGATTGTCATGGTCGATGCATCGCCAGACAAAGTCAGCTTATCCGATACGCAATGCGCGCATGTCGCGGCCGGCAAATTGCGCATCATTGAGTCCAATACCAACTTGGGGCAAGCTGCGATGCGCAACATGGGTGTGTCGGTATCACTCGCGCCGTTCGTCTCATTTATGGATCAAGACGATATGTATATGCCGATGTTTTGTGAGGAAATGAGTGCCGTTTTGTTGCAACGGCCAGAGTTGGCGGCGGTTGAATGCGGGGCAGAAATCTTCAAAAATGGCATGAACGTTTTGGATGCACCCGATCCACGTTATTTCACCGCAATGAATTCAGTACCGTGGAATGTTTTGGTGCGACGCAATGCTTTTTGGCAAGCAGGTGCATTTCCGGTGGATCCCGAGTTTCGCAAAAAATTGGCAGGTGAAGACATCGCATTTAAACAGGCGATTAAACATTATTTTGC
>JBIKPB010000228.1:0-3025 GCA_044357705.1 Formosimonas sp.
TGACGACGATTCACTCATACACCAATGATCAACGTTTGACCGACGTGTATCATGAAGACATCCGTCGTGCGCGCTCGGCCACGATGAGCATGATTCCAGCTAAAACTGGCGCTGCTGCTGCAGTTGGTTTGGTCTTACCAGAACTCAACGGCAAACTCGATGGCTATGCAATTCGCGTACCAACTATTAATGTGTCATTGGTCGATCTGAGCTTCATTGCTGCACGTGATACGTCGATTGACGAAATCAACAGCATCATGAAAACCGCATCGGAAGGCGAGCTCAAAGGTATTTTGAACTACGTCACGGCGCCGTTGGTTTCGGTTGACTTCAACCACGACCCTGCGTCATCGTCCTACGATACCAGCTTGACCAAAGTATCCGGTCGTTTGGTTAAAGTGGGCAGCTGGTACGACAACGAATGGGGTTTTTCAAACCGTATGTTGGATACGACAGTGGCATTGATGAGTACAAAGTAATTTGCTTTGAGTCAGTTCATGAAAAGGTGGATGCGAATGTATCGGCTTTAACTTTGATTTTGACAATAAGCATTTGTTTTGCTTGATTTAATTAAATGGCAGACTTATAATTTGTCGCCTTTTGAGCAAAAATGTATCAAAACAATTTTAAATATGGGAGCGGCTTATTATGAAAAAAATGATTTTTTTTGGATTTTTTTTGGCTTTGTTGAGCGGGTGTGCGGCAACTACGCAAGATGATTCTTTAGCAAGACGGACTGCTTTTGGTCTTGGTGTTGATGCTAAAGACGTGATAATTTCTGATG
This sequence comes from Formosimonas sp., assembly GCA_044357705.1. Lineage (GTDB taxonomy): Bacteria > Pseudomonadota > Gammaproteobacteria > Burkholderiales > Burkholderiaceae > Hydromonas. Next base: position 785 of record JBIKPB010000228.1, read on the forward strand.
TTAACAAAGGACTTCAGCGTATTGAGTATAGAGCTAAGGTTAAAGGTTCTGTCTATAATTGCTACGTAGTTGTCATGTTTGCCACCAGTGATGCGATGTGTTCGAAGCGTGGCGGTGGAGCTGCTACAAAAAACCCGTTATTGCGGTAATAATGTGCTTGACGAAGTTTCAAAACGTACAACAAAAAATCCCAATCATTGATTGGGGTTTTTTGTGTGTATTGAGTTTTGAATCGGTTTTGTAATAAGTACTTGTTTTTACTTGATTTAATTAAAGAACACGTTTATAATTCCGCTTCTTTGCGCAATGGTGCGTCAAAGAGGTTTTAAATTTAAGGAATATTCATGTACGCAGTCATAAAAACTGGTGGTAAGCAATACCGTGTTATCGCCGGTCAAAAATTGAAAATAGAACAGATCGCTGCTGACATTGGACAACAAATTACCTTAACTGAAGTACTCGCTGTTGGTTCTGGCGAAAGCTTGGTTGTAGGTGCTCCGTTGGTGTCTGGTGCGTCGGTTGTTGCTAAAGTATTGTCACAAGGTCGTCACGACAAAGTCCGCATTTTTAAAATGCGCCGTCGTAAACATTACCAAAAACGTCAAGGTCATCGCCAAAACTACACCGAAATTCAAATTGAAACGGTGAATGCTTAATTAGCGTAATTTGTTTGTTAACAACGTTGGTTCAATGATTTGAATCAAGTTTGAAAAAAGGTTGCTCAAAATGGCACAAAAGAAAGGCGGCGGCTCTACGCGAAATGGTCGTGAATCGGAATCGAAACGCTTGGGCGTTAAGATGTACGGTGGCGAACACATTGTTCCAGGTAACATCATCATCCGTCAACGTGGTACCGAATATCATGCAGGCGTTGGCGTCGGCATGGGTAAAGACCACACTTTGTTTGCATTGGTCGAAGGTAAAGTTGAGTTTTCAGTTAAAGGCGCTCTGAAACGCCGCACAGTAAGCGTTGTTGCTTAATTGTTGTACTGAAACATAAAAAATCCCTGCGAATTTCGTGGGGATTTTTTTATGAGATTTATAATGAGCTGTTGTTTATAGTTTTTTCAATAAATTAGAATGGGCTTATTAAGGATGAATAACTGATGAGTATAGAGGGAATCAGTCACATCACATTCATTGTTCGTGATTTGGATCAAATGTCTCGTTTTTTATGCGACGGTCTTGATGCGCAAGAAGTGTATGACAGTATTGAGAAAAATTTTTCTATCTCGCGTGAAAAATTTTTTGTTCTGGCAGGGTATTGGATTGCTGTGATGGAAGGACAGTCGCCCCTAGAAAAGACTTATCAACATATTGCATTTAAAGTCGGTGCAAGCAAACTGTCTTATTATGAGCAAAAACTCAAAGCGTTGGGCGTTGAGTTTAAACCCACGCGTCCTCGAATAGAAGGAGAAGGGGAATCATTGTATTTTTATGATTTTGATAATCATTTGTTTGAACTACACACCGGTACGCTTGAGCAGCGGTTAAGTCAATATTCCGATTATGTCACTGGTGAACGATAAATTTGCCAAATGCCATAAGTAAAACCTGCCATCGCGAGTGTGATCGTCGCATAACCTGCAAAAATACCCAGATGCATTGCCAAAAATCCAATGATCAAACCACCAAGTTGAGAACCTAAAATAATGCACAGCATCAAGAGTGCCGAGCATTTGGAAGCATCTTGCGGGACTTGTTCGATCAGATGGTTGAGTAACATGGGGAAAATAATCCCGATGCCGAGACCTGCCAAAAATCCCGCAACGCTGATTAAACCGAGATGCGCTTGATTGGGCAATGCCGCAAGCACAACAAACATCGCTGCACCGAGTAAACTCAGTCGCTTCATGCGTTGCTCAGATGTCCAACTGCTGTGGTAAAACGCTTGCCAAATGCGAATCAACATCATGCCGCCGGTAAATGCGGCGAGGCCGATGCGTGCATGATTGATGTCGATTGCGCGCCCATTGGTGGCGTAGTTGACGAACCAATACGCGTTGCCCCATTCGGCATAACCAATCAAAATACCGCATAGCCAAGTCCAGCGTGCCCAAGGTGCTTGAATCAACTCCCAATAACTGGATTGGGTGACGGTCGTGGTAGTTGAGGTCTGCGTTGCCGCGGTATCGGAGACGATTTGCGCGAAATCCGTGCGCGCGCTGCCTTGCAATAGGCTTATGACAATCATTAATAGTGGCAGTAAAAACGCGATATAAGGAAGTCGCCATTCTTGTT
>JBIKPB010000031.1:0-10651 GCA_044357705.1 Formosimonas sp.
GTAATGGTTTTTGCAATTTCCATTGTTTTGATGATTGTTGATGATATTCTCGGTACTAAAACTGCGAACGGTATGATCGGTATTCTGGGTGGAGTTTTTTCATTGGCGATCTTACTGCCGAATATAGGCGTTTTGATTCGTCGTTTACACGATACAGATCGTAGCGGTTGGTGGGCATTGCTTTTTTTGATTCCAATTGCTAATATTGTACTTTTAGTTTTTATGTTCATCCAAGGTACCGTGGGCAGCAATCGTTTCGGGCCTGATCCAAAAGCGTTGGGCAATTAATTATGTTTGCTCTTTAATAAAAAAACCTTGTCATTTGACAAGGTTTTTTTATACCCACAATGAACACCACCACTTGCGCCGTGGAGTAACACTGACCAAGCCGGACCAAACATCCTGTGGTTGTTGCTCGATTTCATCGAGCAGTAGGGCACGCTGTTCAACCAATGCGTGCATTGATCGAGCCGCTTTACAGGAGGGGGTAGAAAGTGTTGCGTACGCTTCATGGTATTCAGCCAAACTGTGTTGCGCTGTTTTGATCAGCTGGCGCATCAATTGGTTGCCATGTTGAGCACGTTCGGTTGGACTTAATTTGCGGTTGAGCAATAAATGTGCGGGTAAATTTAATTCTTTGAGCCAGATCATCGGCAACCAAAGTCGTGACGGCGTGAGACTGTGCCCAATATGTCGGTTCTGATCAATCCACCAAAGGGTAAGGCCTGCAGCTTGAGCATAGGCATTCAACTCAGTTTGCCCGACAATACTTAACCAAACTTGTACAAACGATTGAGCAATCGCATCGATCGTCGGTTGAAGCTGCTCAACAGTGTCTAAACGTGTCAAATGATGCCAATGCATGTGACCATGCAGTAAGGATTGTAATGCGTTAAAAAACGCTTCGTCATTGAGCCACGGTTTGAGCGCGATTAAAGCAGGGTGATTGATTTCACCTATTTTGACTTTTTCCAGCTCGTGATGCCACCAATTGAGGGTTGTGACCGCATGATGCTGATCGGTATAAACCGCGGCTTCACGCCATTTTTTGTGCAGTGTGTAGAGTGCACGTAATGCGACTCTTGAACGAAGTGGTGCTTTACGTATTGCAAAATACAGGCTGCTCGCTGGCTCTGGCGTTGCGAGTGAATAAATCTCGGACATGTTTACTGATGATTTTCGATTTTGAATAAAGGAGTGCCGACGGTGACATTGTTGTGTTTGAACCAACCTTGGTTCATCTCAACCGCGTATTGGATCGGCGTTTGAGCACAATGCGTTTTAAGTGTTTGCGGTTGCATGTCTTCAATTTGCACCAAAACCCCTTGTGCATTGATAAAGCCAACCGACAGTGGAATCAGAGTATTTTTCATCCAAAAGCAGGCAGTCGTCGGTTGTTCAAAAGTAAACACCATACCTGAATGGTTAGCAAGATTCGTGCGACTCATCAATCCGTGTTCTCTTTGTGCATCTGTTATCGCCCACTCCAACTGAGTGTTTGCAAGTGCATTGATGGGAACGATCTTGACAGAGTTTTCTTTTACCGATGCGGTGACGACTGGAGCTTCGGGTATCGAGTCTTTGTTTTGTTGGCAAGCAGCTAAGACAATGGTGCAAACCAATAAAGCAACACAGTGGGTCAATTTCATATCAAGTCCGAATATTTGAATAAACGAGCGCATTTTAATAAAATTTAGCGTTTTTTAGGTGCACTTGGCGTACGGCGTGCCGGTTTACGCGTTTTACTTTCTGGACTATAGCTGCGACGATCTGCCATTAAGCGTGGGTCTGCAGACAGTGGCGTATCGGCCTCCATGCGCATCGCTTTGCCTTTTGATTTGAGCTTGACCAATGGTGCGGCAACAACTTTAGGTTTTGCAGGGCGTTTGTTGTAGCGCTCTTTAAGCTCGTCGGGTGTGGAGCGGCGTGTGAGAGACGGTGGTGCGGGTGTGTCATCCAGCATGAGCGCTTGCCCATTGTTGAGTAATGTGCCGTTTTGCCACAAGCTGTAGTCACCAATTTGTGTGCGAATCAGACGCAGCGTCGGTAAACCGACGGCTGCGGTCATGCGGCGTACTTGGCGATTTTTGCCTTCACGCAACGTGATTTCGAGCCAATGGGTCGGAACATTGAGGCGATGGCGAATCGCAGGCGTACGCGGCCACAACCATTCAGGTTTATTCACAATGCTGACTTCACAAGGCTCGGTCATTTCGTCAAGCATCACGCCATTGCGCAATTGTGTGCAAGCGGCGTCTGAGGGGTTGCCTTCAACTTGTACAAGGTAAGTTTTAGGTTTTTTGTGAATCGGGTGGCTGATTGTGTTTTGTAAACGACCATCATCGGTCAATAACAACAAACCTTCTGAATCGGTATCGAGTCGACCGGCGGGATAAACGTTCGGGACTTTGACGTACTCGGCCAAAGTCGGATGTTTTTCGTGTTTGGAAAACTGGCAAATCACGCCAAAAGGTTTGTTTAGAAGCAACAACATAGCAAATTCTCAATAAAATCAATCAAAGCGAGACTCTAACGCATATTGGCTGCTTCTACTTGACTATCAGCACTTTACCGCGTTAACTGACCAAATGTTCGGTATCCGTTACCGTCGAAGGTTGTTGAGTGATTAACGTGAGCAACTCGTTAAAGCTTTTGATTTCGATAATGGAAGGTTGATTCAATGAGGCATGCTTTGGTTCGATGGTATAGGCTTTGTGGGCCAATTTTAACAGACACAGATCATTAAGGTTGTCGCCCACCACCACAACACCATCATTTTGCAACGCAGGTTCTTGTTCAACAATGTAACGTAAAACATTGCTTTTGCAGCATTCATGTTCGGTACAGCCATCTTCGTGTAAAAAGGCTCGGTTGATTAAAACACTACCTTGCGAGACGCCGGCGTCAAAAACCATGCTGTGTGCCAATGCAAAATCAGCAAAAATTCGACGGCGAATGACTTCAGCCGCAACGAAATAACTGTCGCTCACGACACCCACCCGGTAGCCTCGGCGACGTAAAGCATTGACCACTTGAATCACGTCTTCACGAATCTCGATTTGACGCGCGACTTCTTCAAATTTGAACTTATGTACAAAGCGAAATAGGGCGGCAATATCTTGGCTGCGGGTTGCTGCATCAATGTTTTCGCTGTCGAGTAGAGAGGCAAGTTTATCGGCTTGTCCAGTTGCATTCGCCAGCTCGACGACAAAACGTGACATCGTCACCGTGCCATCCATATCCAATAAAACCAACTTGGTACAATCCTCGAGTTTGGTCAACACACGATCAATATCGGTCTGATTTTGGCGTTCTAACTCAAAGACCGACATGATTTGATCAACGGTTAAACGCCCGGTAGATTTGGCACGCTCTAAAATAACCCGACTGACCTCTTGTGCCATCAGACTTAAGCCTTGCAAAGATTGACTGTCATGTTCGAGCGCGCCGACTTCAACCTGAGCGATCTTGGCACCTGCCAGATGGGCATCAATCAACAAACCGATATCCACACCGTAACCATCTTCAAAACGCATTTGTTGCAACAATGATTTTTTTGCGGCAATGATGCCGCCCAACGGTTGAGAAAACTCCGACAACTCTGGGAAAAATAATTTGAGCATTGGTTTGGCTGTCAACTCTGTGACACGGCCGCCTTTACGGCCAAACTGCGCTTTAACGAAATCTGCATCGCCTTGCACAATCGGCTGAACCAAATCGCTGATGATGTTGGGACGCAAACCGGTCAAGTCGCCATCGAGATAAGCGATCACATCATATTTTGCGGCGCCCACGCCATCATGCATTGATGCGCCTTTGCCCAGCATCGAACTGGTCATCACAGTGGCCCCGGCTTCTGCCGCCAAACGCGCGGTGTCGTCAATTGAGCTGTCATCGATGACAATCACTTCACCTGTGATCGGATCTGACAATGCGTATTTCACGACATCAGCGATGCGTTTGGCTTCATTAAGTGCAGGAATGACGACCGAAACAAGACCTATCGCATCATGATCTACGATTGCTGCATCGTCTTGAGTGGAGTTTTTAAAAAAGCTTTTTTTAAAGAAATCTTTAATGGAAGACCATTGAAAGAGGCTGATGGATGAATCAGGTTGGGTGGTGGAAACGGGATTAAACAATGTATCGCTCCTTTGTATTGTGTCATGCTAAACCACACATGAATTAAAAAAAACACACACAAAATGCGCGCCAACGAGAGGGCAGTCTAAAGGCATTTATCGTTGGGGTCAAACGACAATGGTTAATTTCATCTAAAATTCATCAGCATTTTTCTTAAATAAATCAATGATAAAGTCCGCTGAGGCACGGATTCTTGGGGTTCTGCGAACGTCAGCGTGCATGACCAAATAAAGTGGTAAAGACGGCGGCGTGATGTCCGAGCATATTTTGAGCAGGGGATTTTTTTGACCAATGTATTTGGGCAGTAGTGCAATGCCCAAACCGCTTGCTGCCGCTTGACTCATGGCAAACATGTCATTACAACGGACGGCGTAACGACGAGTCCCCACATAATGTTCAAACCAGTTCTTTAACGGAAATAGAGACAAGTCGCGAAAGCCCACAAACATCCGCTCAGACTCCGGTGATTGAGATGCTGAGACGGACTCATACAACGCATAATTAAAGTTGACCAAACGGCGTGTCACCAAATTGGGATCATCAGTTTGTAAGATGCGTAGGGCAATGTCGGCCTCACCTCGAGATAAGTTGGCGCCGTGAGATTCGCCTGCGAGTACTAACTCGATATTAGGGTACATCAAACAAAAGTCGTTCAAATGCGGCATCAAAAATAGACTGATGAGGGCGGATGGTGCGGAGACATCAACTTTACCCTCAAAAGGAGAGTACTCGACCGCAGCTCTCTGAAAAGTTAACATTTCCTCTTCTAATACATGCGCTTGTGCGAACAATTTTTCGCCTTCGGGAGTTAGCGTCCAACCACGTGCGAACCGATCAAATAATTTGAGCTTGAGCGATCGCTCAAGGTTATTGACACGCCGCGCCACTGTTGAATGCTCCACACCCAATAAACGTGCGGTAGCGGAGAGGCTGCCTTGACGAGCTAAAGTAATGAAGTAGGGGACATCGTCCCATTGCATGGGTATCATATGTTTATTTTTGCACAGATATGGTTAATTTTTTGCTACTTCTGTATTTTATCACTCAGAAGTAGAATTCAAATTGCTCTTTTCGATGGATTGAAAAGCTTTTTTTATTCTGGAGTAAACAATGAATGTCAGCAACACCCTCTCAACGCCTGTCAAAACCATGTCGGCAGGCATTACTTTTTTGTTGGCCTCGGCCTGCGGCCTGATTGTCGCCAATCTTTATTACGCACAACCCTTGATCGGTCTGATCAGCATTGACTTAGGTTTGCCGTCCGCAGCTGCTGGATTGATCGTGACGATTACTCGGGTGTGTTATGTGTTGGGTATTTTACTGATTGTGCCGCTCGGTGACTTATTCGAGAATCGCCGTTTGGTTCTGATTTCAATTGGCCTTGCTGCATTCGCATTACTTGGAGCGGCGCTGTCGCAAAATGCATGGATGTTTTTGACGTCGTCTTTGCTGATCGGTATTTGTTCTGTTGCCGTCCATGTTTTGCTGCCTTGTGCGGCTCATCTTTCTCCCGAAGCCACACGCGGTTAAGCCGTGGGTAACATTAGCAGCGGCATCATGCTAGGGATTATGATGGCACGACCGGTTTCGAGTTTTTGAGTTTTGCGCAAGCCGCAGCGATGCCATTGACAACCATTACGGCATGGGAATTATTATTTGATCGTATAAAAGTCGATCAAACCTGCACTGATGCCATTGTTATTATCGGTGCCGCAGGTGGCGTCGGCTCGATGATGATTCAATTGTTGCGCCAATTCACTCAACTGACGATCATCGCCACGGACGTAACGTCCGATACCATTGCGTGAGTGAGTTGGGGGCGCATCATGTCATCAACCATCATCAACCCTTATCCAATGAGTTGAATCGACTAGGGGTCGCAGAAGTGCGTTATGTCGTCAGTTTGACAATACCGACCAACACGTCGCTCAAATTGCGCAAATCGTCGCACCGCAAGGGCAATTTGCGTTAATCGACGATCCTATTGCCGTTGACTTTACTCTGTTTAAGCGTAAAAGCGTATCGACTCATTGGGAGTCAATGTTCACCCGTTCAACCTTTATGACGCCAGACTTAGCCGAACAAGGTCGTGTTTTAGCCAAAGTTGCTGATGTAGTGGATGCCGATAAATTACGCACGACGATGACACAAGAGTTGGGCACGATTAACGCTGAAAATATCAAACGAGCGCATAAATGGCTCGAAAGCGGCGTGTCGATCGGCAAAGTGGTTTTGGCTGGTTTTTAAGTGCCTTTGTCAAAAAGATGCTCTATTCATCGTTCTACTGATTTTTGCCTAACAATCAAAGGTGAGTCATGGCGATACTTTGGGTTTCTCACCTCCACATTGTGTTTTGTATGAACGTGTTGGAGAATGCTGTTTCTAGGCATTCCGTTTGTTTCCATTTAATGATTTTATGAAAGTGCTGTTATGCAACTGTATTTGTTATTTATCCTCATGGCGACCTTAACCATTCTCAGTCCGGGCCCTGGTGTTTTAAAATCGGTGACAAACTCGCTGAATTATGGTTTTAAGCGCGCATTTATTGGTGTCATTGGATTATCAACAGGGACTTTTTGCATCGCCGTACTATCGGCAACGAGTTTAGGTGCCTTGCTGGCCGCCTCTGATACAGCGTTTACCGTGATTAAGTATTTCGGTGCGGCATATCTGATTTATATGGGCATCAAATTGTGGCGTGCTCCCGCTTTTGAGTTTAAAGATGCGGCAAAAGAAGCGATTTCCAACAAAAAATTGTTCGCTGAGTGTTTTATTTTTCAACTCTCCAATCCCAAAGCATTGGTATTTTTCTTATCCGTATTTCCTCAGTTTATCGAGCACGATCGCTCTTATTTAGGGCAATTCGCGGTTCTGGTTTTAACCTTTTGTTTGCTGCTCGTTTTGGTTCATTCTATTTATGCTTTATTTGCTCATAAAGCCAAAAGCTGGTTTACCTCTGCGCGTGGCGGACGCTGGGCCAACCGTGTGGGTGGAACGGCATTTATTGGTTTTGGTTTGTTGTTGGCAAATGCGAAAAAGACCGGATAATTTGCTTTGGATGCACCGCATCCTTGCAAAATTTCCATGAAAACCTTTTGCATAATTTGAAAAATCGGGCATAATACGCAGGTTAAGTCTTATATAAGACTTCCTTTAAAAATCTAACCGGAGTGCGCTCAAATGTACCAACACGTTAAAGTTCCTGAGAACGGTCAAAAAATCACCATCAACGCTGATTATAGTCTGAATGTACCCAATCAACCGATTGTGCCGTACATCGAAGGCGATGGTACCGGTTTTGACATCACCCCAATCATGCTCAAAGTAGTTGATGCAGCAGTAGCCAAAGCTTATGGCGGCGAGCGTCAAATTCATTGGATGGAAATTTACGCCGGCGAAAAATCGACCAAAATCTACGGTCCGGACGTGTGGTTACCACCTGAAACCATGGAAATTTTGCGTGACTACGTCGTCTCGATCAAAGGTCCATTGACCACGCCAATTGGCGGTGGTATTCGCTCGTTGAACGTTGCTTTGCGCCAAGAGCTTGACCTGTACGTGTGTTTGCGTCCGGTTCAGTACTTTGCCGGTGTCCCTTCACCAGTCAAGCATCCAGAAAAAATCGACATGGTTATTTTCCGTGAAAATTCAGAAGATATTTACGCCGGTGTTGAATGGGAAGTGGGCTCGGATAAAGTCAAAAAAGTCATCAAATTCTTGCAAGACGAAATGGGCGTTACGAAAATCCGCTTTCCAGAGACTTCTGGCATCGGTATCAAACCCGTATCGGTCGAAGGCACGACACGACTGGTACGCAAAGCGATTCAATACGCGATCGACAACAAGCGTGACAGCGTGACTTTGGTACACAAAGGCAACATCATGAAGTATACCGAGGGCTTGTTTGCCAAAACCGGTTACGAAGTGGCGCAAAAAGAATTTGGCGCAGAGTTGTTGGATGGCGGCCCATGGATGGTCATTAAAGCAGCGCATGGCGATGTTATTATCAAAGATTCGATTGCGGACGCGTTCCTCCAACAAATTTTGTTGCGCCCATCTGAATACAGTGTTGTTGCGACATTGAACTTGAACGGCGACTATATTTCTGATGCTTTGGCTGCTCAAGTCGGTGGAATTGGCATTGCTCCCGGTGCGAATTTATCGGATTCGATCGCGATGTTTGAAGCAACACATGGTACTGCGCCGAAATACGCCGGTAAAGACTACGTCAATCCAGGCTCAGAAATTTTGTCCGCCGAAATGATGTTGCGTCACATGGGTTGGGTAGAAGCGGCAGACTTGATCCTCTCGTCAATGAGCAAATCCATTGAAGCGAAAAAAGTCACTTATGACTTCGCGCGTTTGATGGATGGGGCAACACAAGTGTCGTGCTCACAGTTCGGCCAAGAAATGATCAACAACATGTAATACTTTAAGTTAGATCTGTAATTATTTGATTTAATTAAAAACGCCTGATTGCAAAATTGGGCGTTTTGAGTTTTAAAATGATATATATGCTATTCTATTTTTAAATCCCGCCAATTACGCCTTTATCGATTAGGAGCCCCGATGAATTTTGCAACTACTGATCTTTGCGATCAGTTTGAACATGAAATCCACACCGGACAGATTCAAATCTTGCCACCTGTACTGAAACAATATGGTGGTCAAAGTACATTTTTCGGTCAAGCGGTCACGCTTAAGGTTTTTGAAGACAACGGTCTAATTAAACAAATACTGGAAACTGAAAACGGCACGGGTAAAATTTTGGTTATTGATGGAGGAGCGAGTTTGCGTTGCGCATTGGTGGGTGGTAATTTAGCGAATGCGGCAGTCAAAAATGGTTGGGCAGGTATTATTGTGGATGGTGCGGTACGTGATTTAAACGAAATGCAGCCCTTGCCGATTGGCATAATGGCTTTGGCACTTAACCCATTGCGTGCAGTCAAACGCAATACGGGTGTGCGCGATTTATCGGTGCAAATACAAGGGGTTAGCGTTTGTCCAAACGATTGGATTTATGTCGATGCCGACGGTGCTTTAATCAGTTCACAAGTATTAATTAATACATAATCTATGAAAAAAATCTTCTTTTTCGACATTGACAACACTTTGCTGGATCATCAAACCAATGCGATTCCACCGTCAGCACTGCAAGCAGTAGCTGATCTTAAGGAGGCGGGGCATGTTGTTGTCATTGCGACTGGACGAGGCTATGGTCATGCCATCGAGTTTATCGAGCAGGTCAAACCTGCTTATGCGATTACCCAAAATGGCGCGCGAATTTTGAAGGGTGAAGAGGTTGTATTGAAGCGTCCACTTCCACAAGAGGGCTTGACCGATATTTTTGCGCTGATTGAATCGATGGGATTTTATTATGGAGTTAATGATGGTCTAAGAGGACATGTCAGTGCTGAGGTGGATTGGGTGACGACTCCTATGGACTCCGTGGAGATTTCATTCGAAAGCGATCTGAATTTTTATCGAAGCCATGAGATTTTTCAAGGCTGGCTGTTTTTCCCAGAAGCACTTGATACCGAAGTTTTGCCCAAACTAAAGCGTCGCTTTCCTCAGTTTGATTATGTTCGTTGGCACTCGACTGCATTGGATATTTTGCCGAGTGGCATTAACAAAATGACCGGCTGCGATTGGGTTTTGAGCGATACCGGCATTGACGTGGCTCATGCGTATGCTTTTGGTGATGGTCTGAATGACCTTGAAATGCTGCAAGGCGTCGGCACAGGTATCGCAATGGGCAACGCCCATCCGCGCCTTAAAGAGGTGGCGGATCGCGTCGCAGAAGCGATTCACCATGATGGTTTGGCTAAAATGGTCGCACAATTGCAAATGGAGTTTGCGCAATGAATTGGATTTTTAGGGTCGCTGAATCGCACTTAATTTTGACAGGAGCTCGAATTCAACTACCCCCATTGCATTCATCTGATGCAAGCGCACTCATCAGAGCAGCCTCAGATGGCGAGCTCTGGAACTTACCTTTACCGTTGTAGCGACGCAAAACACAGTGCAGGAATATATTGATAAAGCACTGGACACGCAAGAGCAGGGTATCGCTTTACCTTTTGTCACCCTGATTCGCGAAACCGGCCAAATCATTGGTACCACACGTTTCCTAAAAATCGAAGAAAAGAATCTGGGCGTTTAGTGAGCGAATCAACGCTTGACTGGAGTGTGATGCCCTTAAAGCAGCCTTGTTCAAACGAGGCTATCCGTTTGAGGTGATTGTCCACACCGACCGTGGCAGCCAATACTGTTCGAGGGCTTATCAAAAACTGATTAAGGCTTATGGTTTGCAATGCAGCATGAGTGGAACGGCTAATTGTTACGACAATGCGGTTTGTGAGAGCTTCTTTCATACGCTCAAAGTCGGCAGGTCTATCGCATTTCATTTGAGTCGATGGAACATGCCAGACGCGAACTCTTCTGGTTTATCGAAGCCTATTACAACCTCAAACGTAAGCATTCAACGCTGGGCTATAAAAGTCCGGTA
>JBIKPB010000229.1:0-3006 GCA_044357705.1 Formosimonas sp.
TCCCGAACCCACCGATTTTCGCACCGGCTTTATTGCCATCATCGGTCGCCCCAATGTCGGTAAATCGACTTTGATGAATACCTTGATTGGTCAAAAGGTTTCGATCACGTCGAAAAAGGCACAAACTACACGTCATCGCATCAATGGTGTTTTAACGCAAGAGCAAACGCAGTATATTTTTGTCGATACGCCGGGCTTTCAGACCAAACACGGTGGTGCGCTCAATCGCGTTTTGAACCGGAACGTCTCGCAAGCTTTGGGAGAGGTCGATGCGGTGGTTTGGGTGATTGAAGCGATGAAATTTACCCCGCAAGACGAAGCGGTTTTGAAAATTTTGCCGGAAGCAACGCCGGTGATTTTGGTGGTGAATAAAGTCGATGAGTTGGAGCGCAAAAATGACTTGTTGCCGTTTTTACAAAAAGTCTCTGCGAAGTTCAATTTCAAAGAAATCATTCCTGTTAGTGCGAAAAAAGGTATTCAAACCCAAGTTTTGCTCGATCAGATCAAGCCGTTATTGCCTGAAAACCCACCATTCTTTGACGAAGACGATATCACTGATCGTCCGACGCGCTTTTTGGCGACTGAGTTGATTCGTGAAAAAATCTTCCGTTTGTCCGGTGATGAAGTGCCTTATGGTTGCACGGTCACGATCGAGTTGTTTGAAGAGGAGGGCAATATGTACCGCATCGCCGCCGCGATCATCGTCGAGCGCGACACACACAAAGGCATGATTATTGGTAAAGATGGTGAGCGTCTCAAACGCATCGCTTCCGAATCACGTCAAGACATGGAGCAACTGTTTGGTTGCAAAGTATTTTTAGAAGTGTGGGTTAAAGTCCGTTCGGGTTGGGGCGATTCTGAGGCGAGTTTGCGCAGCTTGGGTTACGAATAATTAAAACGAACAATGGCATGTTTGAACTTATCGTCGCTGTTGTGTTGATGCTTGAAACAGTGCGCTTGTATCGGGGTTTTCCTCAATATGAAGTGATTTTTGTTGAATTGGTGCAATCCACGCGTATTCGTTATCTTGTTTTTTTATTACCCGCCGCACCGATGATTGTGTGGGTGGGTTCATTTTATTTCTGTTTTGTTCCTGCGTTGATTTTGGCTGTTGCTGGCGCAGCTTTGACGTGGTTTGTCGCACATGCACAATATCATTTTTTTGATGCTAACAGCAGCGTGCCAACTGATGGTGCACAAAATTGGCTGTCACGTGTTGAAGTGCTGGCGATTTTGACCGGCATTTATCTGATTCTCCACTTATTATGCGTCGTTTTCGCACACGTATTGACCGCTTAAATGAATTCACCCACCATTCACGGCTCTCGACCCAACAGGCTCAAACGCGCTGTAGCCAAGGTTTTGCACGAGCCGGCTTATATTTTGCACAGTCAACCGTATCGTGACACCAGTTTGTTGTTCGATGTCTTCACGCGCCATTACGGTCGCGTCAGCGTGTTGGCCAAAGGTGCGAAACGCCCTTATACGCAATGGCGCGCGAGCTCGTTTCAGACGTTTCAGACTTTGTCGATGAGCTTTACGCATAAAACCGAAGTTAAAACCTTGCTCGATGCAGAGTGGGTTGGCGGCATTCCGATGCTGCAAGGTGCAGCGTTGATTTCCGGCTATTACATGAACGAATGGCTGCGCCGTGGTTTGGCCCGCGATGATGTGCACGAAGGGTTATTTGACGCCTACCAGCATAGCTTGGCGGACTTGAGCCTGAGTCCTGTGGCGGAGCATGCGGCGGTTTTGCGTGGATTTGAATTTAATTTGTTGGGTGAGTTGGGTTTTGGCTTACCGTTGCATACAAAAGGTGAGGTTGAGCCGAGCGCGCGTTATGTTTTGAAGCAAGATGTATGGGTCAACCCATCGATAGCGCATACTGATCAAGTCAATGTCATCAGCGTGCATGGACAAACACTGCTTGATTTACAACAGCTTAACTTTTCCGCACCGCAAACTGCGCAAGAAACTAAAGTGCTATTGCGTCATTTTTTGCAACAGTACATTGGTGATAAACCATTACAAACGCGCAATTTGCTGATTGATTTGCAAGGTTTGGCTTAATCAACAACTCAAGCAAAACCTCGGATGGTTTAGCCAATTGGCTATGAACATATGAGCAATGGCAAGTTATAAAAAAGAGCAGAGTAAAACACTCTGCTCTTTTATGTATCTGTCAAAGACTTAATGACTTTGTGCATTCGCATCGTCAAGTAGTTCTTTGCCACCCAAAGCCCATTTGGTAATCGGTTTGGCGAGTAACAATAAAAGTATGCCAAATGCGACACTGGTCATAAACATTTGATTGAACGCATCGGGTAAACCTGTTGCGCTTTCGGTGTCCATACTGGCGACAAACAGACCTGCCATCAAGTTGCCCAATGATGCGGCGACAAACCAAAAGCCCATCAATTGGTTGGTGAAACGCTCAGGTGCTAAGCGCGAGAATGTGCTCAAGCCAACAGGGCTCAATAACAATTCTGCGATGGTGTGTACCAAGTAGGTCATGGTCAAAAACATAAATGAGACTTTTGCACCTGTCACGCCGATTTTGGCAGCAGGTACTAAAATCGAATAACCCACGCCGAGTAAAATCAATGCCAAACCAAACTTGGTGAAAACAGAAATCGTGCGACCTTTGGCCTGTTGCATCATCCAAAATTTCGCAATAAAGGGCGTCAAGATGATGATAAATAAGGGGTTTAAGTTTTGAAACCACGATGCAGGCACTTCAGTTTCGCCAAACTGACGTTGTGTCATATCGCTGGCAAAAATACTCAATGATGAGCCTGCTTGCTCAAAACCCGACCAAAACAAAGCCGCGCCAAAGAACAAAACCGCCAAGACCAACATGCGTTTTTTCTCATCCACCGTCAAGCCGCCCGCCAAAAAGATGTTGAGGAAAAACGCTACGGCAATCCCGACAATAATGATGCCCATCGCGCCTGCCCAGCCGACGGCGTTGGAGAAGTCAATTTTACCGATTGCTGCCAAAATGCC
>JBIKPB010000230.1:0-3004 GCA_044357705.1 Formosimonas sp.
ATTTTTGCCGCAATTCATTGATGTTCATTCGCGACTGATTCCGCAGATGGTTTTACTGTGCGTCACATTCGTTTCTTTATCCGCTTTGAATACGATTGCCTACGCCATCTTTGCCAGCGCTGCACGCGAAAAACTGGTAACACCACGCATCCAAAAACGTTTTAATGCACTCGGTGGCTCATTACTTTCGATCGCCGGTATTTGGACTTTATTCGCGCGCCGCTCATAACTTAAACTCACACCCAAAATTATGTCGACACCCAAACTTACACCAATGATGGCCCAATATTTGAGCATTAAAGCAGATCATCCCAATGTCCTGCTTTTTTATCGCATGGGGGATTTTTACGAATTATTTTTTGACGATGCCGTTGAAGCCTCCCGCTTACTCGGCATCACCTTGACTGCACGCGGCACAGCCCATGGCGAGCCGATCAAAATGGCCGGCGTGCCCTATCATGCCGCCGAGCAATATTTAGCCAAACTGCTCAAACTCGGTAAATCCGTCGCGATTTGCGAGCAGATCGGCGATCCAGCCACCAGCAAAGGGCCGGTCGAGCGTAAAGTTATGCGCGTGCTCACACCCGGTACGGTGTCGGATGCGGCCTTGCTCAACGATAAGTCCGATGCTTACTTAATGGCGATTGCCGAGCGTGGTAACGGCACCAATAAACAACTCGGCTTGGCATGGCTCAACATGGCAAGTGGTGATTTTTATGTGACCGAAATTGCCGCGACTGAAGCGACAGCATGGTTCGAGCAAATCCGTCCATCCGAGATTGTCGTATCGGACAAACTCACCGCGTCGTATCAAAACGCCTCCAACATCGTCTCGCCCTTAACCGACAAATATTTCAATGCCGACAAAGGTGAAACGACCCTGCTTGCGCAAATGAACGAACAACATTTGGCGCAACTTGATGCCGAGCATTTAACCGTTGGTTTGGCCGCAATCAACGGCCTTCTGATTTATGCGCAACACACTCAAGGCCAAGCACTCAAGCATCTACAGCGATTACAAGTCGTGCGCAGCGAACAATACCTTACGCTGGATGCCGCGACGCGACGCAACCTCGAAATCTCCGAAACCTTGCGCGGCCAAGAAGCACCGACCTTGTTTTCGTTACTCGACAAAACCGCCACGACAATGGGTGCGCGCTTGCTCAAGCGCTGGTTACACCATCCACTGCGCGATGCGCGCGTGGTGCGTGCGCGCCAAAATGCAATCGCCGAGCTGCAAGTGGGTCGTCATTACACCAACCTTCGTCCGATTTTAAACGGCATCAACGACATTGAGCGCATCAGCACGCGCATCGCATTGAACAGCGTGCGGCCGAAAGAACTCGCAGCATTGCGTGATTCGTTAACGGCTTTACATACATTGCAAGAAGCGTTAAGCATTACACAAGCAAATTTATTAACGCAGTTGCAAAACGATTTGAATCATCCCTCCGAATTATTGACCTTGCTGCAAACGGCGTTGCAACAAGATCCTGCCACCGTCGTGCGCGAAGGCGGCGTGATGGCCGATGGTTTCGATGCCGAACTCGATGAGTTGCGTGGTTTACAAACCAACAGCGGCGAATTTTTATTGCAACTCGAAAGTCGCGAACGCACACGCACCGGTATCCCGACCCTTAAGGTTGAATACAACCGCGTACATGGTTTTTACATCGAATTGACAGCCGCGCAAGCATTGCAAGCCAACGTTCCGCTGGATTACCAACGTCGCCAAACGCTTAAGAACGCCGAACGTTTTATCACGCCCGAACTTAAAGCATTTGAAGACAAAGCCTTGTCAGCGAAAGATCGTGCACTGACGCGTGAGAAATTTTTGTACGACACATTGGTTAGCGCTCTACACAGTTACGTACCCGATTTGCAACGCATTGCACAAGCCATCGCACAAATCGACGTACTCGCCAATTTAGCCGAGCGTGCTTACACACTAAACTGGCATTGTCCAGAGTTGGTCGAGCAACCCTGCATTCACATTCAAAAAGGCCGTCATGCCGTAGTCGAGCAACAAGTCACACCTTTCATCGCCAACGACTGTCATCTCGCCTTTGATGAGCGTTTGTGGGTCATTACCGGGCCAAATATGGGTGGTAAGTCAACGTTCATGCGTCAAGTCGCATTGATTGCATTGCTTGCCTATTGCGGCTCTTTCGTACCGGCCGAGCGCGCAACATTGGGCCCAATTGACCGCATATTCACACGCATCGGTGCGGCGGATGACTTGGCGGGAGGTCGCTCGACGTTCATGGTTGAGATGACCGAAGCGGCACAAATTTTGCAACATGCGACACCAAACAGTTTGGTCTTGATGGATGAAATCGGCCGCGGCACATCAACATTCGATGGTCTGGCGTTGGCATTAGCAATTGCGCAAGCTTTGCTCAACACGCAAAAAAGTTTGACGCTGTTCGCTACACATTATTTTGAAATCACTCAATTGGCGAGCACACAAGCGCATGTCAAAAACGTGCATTTATCTGCGGTCGAAGAACGCGATGCAATCGTATTTTTGCATCAGGTGCAAGAAGGGCCGGCAAGTAAAAGTTATGGGTTACAAGTCGCACAATTGGCCGGCGTGCCACGTCCTGTGATCAGTGCCGCACGCAAGCATTTGAGCGGATTGGAAGAGCAACAAAACCAGCACACACAATTTGATTTATTCAATGCGCCTGCGGTCATGGACAGCAGCGAACCAATCATCGAGTATGAGCCGCATCCTTTACTCAACGCATTTGCACAGATTAACCCAGATGAATTGACCCCGCGCGAAGCTTTGGATGTGTTGTATCAGCTCAAAAAGCTCTGATGAAACTGCGTCAACCATCATCAAAAAAGCCCACATCGCTGTGGGCTTTTTTGATGAATTAAATCATGCTGATGATTATCGCTTCGCTTCTTTAACCAACTCAGGATTCAAGGTTTTATCGTTGTACATTTTGAACTGACGATAAATTTTATAGTATGCGCGACCAGCTTGCGCATCGTC
>JBIKPB010000032.1:0-10547 GCA_044357705.1 Formosimonas sp.
TCATTGCGCATCAACCCTGACGTCGATGCACAAACTCACCCGTACATTTCAACCGGCCTAAAAGAAAACAAATTCGGCATCGCTCATACTTTGGCCGAAACCGCTTACGCACATGCCGCATCATTAACCGGTCTCGAAATTACCGGCATTGACTATCACATTGGCTCGCAACTGACTAATCTAACGCCCTATCTCGATGCGCAAAATCGTCTGTTTGAACTGGTCAAAAAATTATCCGCGCGCGGCATCGAGTTGCAACACATTGACCTCGGCGGCGGACTTGGCGTCCGTTACAAAGACGAAACACCACCTGCGGCAAGCGAGTTGATCGCACAATCACTCAAAGGCTTACGTGAAGCAGGGTTTAAGCACACCTTGATGTACGAACCGGGTCGCTCGCTGGTCGCCAATGCCGGCTTGTTACTCACTCAAGTTGAATACCTCAAACCGACTGACGCTAAGAATTTCGCGATTGTCGATGCGGGCATGAACGATTTGATCCGCCCTGCGTTGTATGATGCATGGATGCAAGTCGTCAATACTGTCGTACGTCACGAGCCAAACGTCAATTACGATATTGTCGGTCCAGTGTGCGAATCGACGGACTGGTTTGCCCGCGATCGTGATTTGGCGATTCATCAAGGTGACGTTTTAGCGATTTTGAGTGCCGGTGCTTACAGTATGACAATGGCGTCGAATTACAACACGCGCCAGCGCCCTGCCGAAATACTGGTCGATGGTGATACGGCACACTTAATTCGCGCGCGAGATACATTGGAAAGTTTATGGGCGAATGAATGTTTATTGCCTAATTAAATCGTGACGCTACAAAATAACGACTAAGCGTTATTTTGAGCTTAAAGCTTTAAAAAAAGCCCCGCCAACCGGCGGGGCTTTTGACGCACAACATTAATCGCGACCAAAATATAGGGAGCTATATACTTAACTTTCCGTAGATTTATACTTGCTCATAAATAACCCGTCAAAAATCAAACCATTTCTCAAAAAATAAGCAAACAAAACGTCATTACAAGTTCAAATTAAAGACCAAGGCATTACCGCGAACCGCATTAAGCTGTAAAATGGCGCATTTCTAGCGTTACACAAAGGCACCAAACTCTTATGGGCACATCTCCCAAACTTCTCAAAACCCCATCTTTATCCGAACGCGCAAGTCAATTATTGCGCGAAATGAAATGGGCTTTGTTTGCCGTTTTAGGCCTTGCCTTACTACTCATGTTGGTCAGTTACGACCCACGCGATGCGTCGTTCAATCATATTTCTAACCAACAAACGACAATCAACAATTGGGTCGGCACGCTGGGGGCGTGGATTTCCGATGCAGTTTTGTACGTGTTTGGTTTATCGGCGTATTGGTGGGTTATGCTCTGTGCTTTGGTCATCATCGTCGGATACCGTCGTTTTTTGCATTTGAGCTTGTTTTCATTTGAGGAGCGTAAAGCCGTTTTGGACAGTGAACAGGCTTCGCGTGATGCATTTTTATTTCGTGTCGGTTTTGTCGTTTTGCTGCTTGCCAGCGCCGGGTTGGAAGCGCGCCACATGGCAAGTTGGGATTTAAAACTACCTTATAAAGCCGGCGGTGTTTTGGGTAATACGATCTCAGGTGGCTTGTCGATGATTGTCGGCCAAACATTCACGACTTTGTTGTTGGCGTTATGCTTTTGCGCAGGCTTGAGTTGGTTCTTTAATTTTTCATGGTTGTCGGTTTGCGAACGCATCGGTACCGCAATCGAAAACGGGTTTCATGCCATTCGCCAGCATTTTGCTGCCAAAAAAGATGAAAAAGTCGGTGAAGTCATTGCGGTACAACGCACCAAAGAAGTCGAAAAAGAAAAGCAGCGCATCGAAGCTGCGCCCCCTGTGCGTATCGAACAACCGGCTCCTCCTGTCGTGCAATCCGAACGGATTCACAAAGAAAAACAAGTCTCATTGTTCACCGAGATGAATGACGGCACCTTACCGGAGCTGTCGTTACTTGATGCGCCGGAAGCAGTACAAGAAACCGTATCGAATGAAACGCTCGAGTTCACCTCACGTCTGATCGAGAAAAAACTCCGTGATTTTGGCGTTGAAGTCACCGTGATCGCCGCTTATCCCGGCCCTGTCGTAACGCGTTATGAAATTGAACCGGCAACGGGTGTCAAAGGCAGTCAGATCATGAACTTGGCCAAAGATTTGGCGCGTTCATTGTCTTTGGTATCGATTCGCGTGGTGGAAACGATTCCCGGTAAAAACTGTATGGCGCTGGAATTACCGAATCCTAAACGCCAAATTGTGCGCCTGTCTGAAATCATCGGCTCGCAGATGTTCCACAATGCAGGCTCGATGCTCAGCATGGCTTTAGGTAAAGATATTGCCGGCCATCCGGTGGTTGCCGATTTAGCAAAAATGCCGCATTTGTTGGTTGCAGGTACGACCGGCTCGGGTAAATCGGTCGGTATCAATACGATGATCTTGTCGATTTTGTACAAGGCTGATCCTGCCGATGTACGTATGATTTTGATCGATCCGAAAATGCTGGAAATGAGCATTTATGAAGGTATTCCCCATTTGCTTTGCCCCGTCGTCACCGATATGCGCCAAGCGGGTCATGCACTGAATTGGGCAATCGGCGAGATGGAGAAGCGTTACAAGCTCATGAGTAAAATGGGCGTGCGCAATTTGGCGGGCTTTAACAAAAAAATTCTGGATGCTAAAGCGGTTGAAGAGAATATTCCGAATCCCTTTAGCTTAACACCCGATGCGCCAGAGCCTTTAACGACATTGCCACATATCGTCATCGTGATTGATGAATTGGCCGACTTGATGATGGTGGTCGGTAAAAAAGTCGAGGTTCTGATCGCGCGAATCGCACAAAAAGCCCGTGCTGCGGGTATTCATCTGATTTTGGCAACCCAACGCCCGAGCGTCGATGTGATCACCGGCCTGATTAAGGCGAATGTACCGACACGGATGTCCTTCCAAGTTTCATCCAAAATCGACTCGCGCACAATTATTGATCAACAAGGTGCAGAAGCATTATTGGGTCAAGGTGATATGCTGTATCTCGCGCCGGGCACAGGTATGCCGGTTCGAGTGCACGGCGCTTATGCATCGGATGATGAAGTACATCGCGTGGCGGAGTTTTTGAAAGCGCAAGGCGAACCAAACTATTTAGAAGAAGTTTTGAGCGGTGGCGCAGATGCAGAGGGCATGGATGGTAGTGGCGAGTCAACCGATCAAGAAGCCGACCCATTGTATGACCAAGCCGTCGCTCATGTGTTGCGTACTAAAAAAGCCTCAATTTCTGCCGTTCAGCGTGAATTCCGCATCGGTTACAACCGCTCGGCGCGCTTGTTAGAACAAATGGAGCGTAGCGGCGTGGTCAGTTCAATGCAAAGTAATGGCAGCCGTGAAATTATTGCACCCAATAATCATTCTGAATAATGAACCAATTAACGAATTGAATAGGAAGGACTTGAGTATGTTGTTCAAAAAACTGATTTTAATTGCAGCCAGCACCATCGTTCTGGGCAGCGTTCAAGCGCAAACCATGCATCATGCCGATACTGCCCCGCAGGTCGATGTCGCAGCGATGAATACCGCAAACATGCAACCGGTAACGAAACCAGTCAAAAAAACCATCAAAAAATCAGTTGTCAAAAATAAATCGACGATTAAACACTCTACTAAAAAACACTCAAAACATACTCAGCATGCAGCTTGTGATCCTAAACCAGAAGTCGTAACCTGCACGATGCCAGCAAAGCCATAACCAGCTTCAGGATCGCTAAAACTGAAATATTTTTAATATAGCCCCATTTAGCATCACCATTACCGATGAAAGATACAACCTAAATTATGAAAAAAACCATTGTTAAATCCTCACTTGCCCTTTCACTTGCTTTAGCTTTTGGGATCGCAAATGCTGATGCGATTGCTGAATTACAACAGTTCAACAAAGAAATCAAAAGTGCTTCAGGCAGTTTTTCTCAAAAAGTCATTACCAAAAGCGGCAGTGTCAAAAAATCCAGCTCCGGCTCTTTTGTATTCTCCCGCCCCGGTCAATTCCGCTGGACGTACAGCGCACCGTATGAGCAAGTTTTGGTGAGTAATGGCAAAACATTGATGATCTACGACAAAGATTTGAATCAAGTCACGCAACGCTCGCTCGGCTCAGCGATTGGCTCATCACCAGCTGCAATTTTGTTTGGCGGTACGGATTTAACCAAAAACTTCACGTTGACCGAGGCCGGCTCAAAAGATGGTCGCGAATGGGTGACCGCCGTACCGAAAGCCAAAAATGGCAACTTCATCAAAGTCAACATCGGCATGAGCGGTGGTTTGCCTGACGCAATGGAGTTATACGACACATTGGGTCAAGTCACTGTTTTGAACTTCTCAAGTATGAAGAAAAACTCAGGCGCGCCCGCGGGTTCATTTAACTTCACGCCACCTGCGGGTGCTGCGATTGCTAAATAAATGACCCACCTCAGTCACATCGCCCTCGTCGTACGTGATTACGACGAGGCAATCGCTTATTACACTGAAGTTCTCGGTTTTGAGCTGATTGACGACATCGACCAAGGCCACAAACGTTGGGTTGTGGTTCGCCCACGTGGCACAATCGGTAACAGCAATTGTTCGATTTTACTCGCGCAAGCTTCTGACTCTGAGCAATACAGTCGAGTCGGCAATCAAACAGGTGGGCGGGTATTTTTATTTCTAAGCACCGATGATTTTTGGCGCGATTATCACACGATGAAAGCAGCGGGTGCAAAATTTATCGAAGAGCCACGTGACGAAGTTTATGGCTGGGTAGTTGTGTTTGAAGATTTATATGGCAATCGCTGGGATTTATTACAACGCAATGCTACATAAAAATACAAATTAAAAAAGCACGATAAATCCATATCGTGCTTTTGTCATCAGTTTGTTTGCGCTCATCATGCCAACGCATGAATCATCTGTTTACGGTACGCGTCACGATCCATATCAACAATTTCGACGCATAACTGAACGTTCAAATCCGTCGGCCAAGTGAATTCATTTTTGAGCACGTTTGATCTCGCTGGTACGCCCGCTCAAAATGGCAGCCCTGACAAAGACAAAAGCTTGACCGGTTTGAGCAGTACCAATCAAAAATGAATCTTGCTCAATCAAACGGCTTTTAACATCGAACTCACCAAACTGACCTGACGCGAGTGCAGCTTGGTTGATATACAATAAAATATCGCTGTTTTTGATCTGAGCCAAATTGCTCGTGTATTCAACTGTTAAGTGCGGCATACCGCCTCCTTGATTGTGTGAGCCATGTCATTGTGCAGCGTCAAAGGCCGCTTTAAAATGCCACCAAAATTCAAAAATCCGTGAATCACGCCATCATACTGAACCAGTTCTGCTGACGTGCCATCCTTACGCAATTTCTCAGCGTATAAACGACCATCATCAGCCAATGGATCATATTCAGCAATCGCAATCCATGCGGGCGCAAGATTCGCGTGGCTGCTCGCATACAATGGTGCGAAACGAATGTCTTTGCGATCCTCATCGCTGTTCAAATACTGCGCGAAGAACCAATCAATAATCGGCTTTGTCAAACGATAACCCATCGCGTATTCCGCATAAGCAGGCGTTTCACCAAAACCGCATGTTCCGGGATAAATCAATAATTGCAAAATCGGTTGCGGTAATCCCAAATCACGCGCTTGTAAACAGGTCGCTGCGCTTAAAGTGCCACCAGCGCTGTCCCCACCAATGATGATTTTGTGCGGATCCAAACCATGCGCCGTACCTTCGCGCAGCAACCATTGGTATGCCGCCAAAGCGTCCATCGCGGCAGTCGGGAATTTGGCTTCGGGCGCAAGACGATAGGCCACCGATAAAACAGCGACATCGGATTTCGCACACAAAGTCCGACACACTGCGTCATAACTCGTGATCGAGCCAATCGTAAAACCGCCACCATGCAACCACAACAAAACAGGCAACGGTTTCGTCCAATCCGCCGCACGCGGCAAATACAAACGCGCATCTAACTCAGCCCCCTGCCAACCATCGACCTTGATGTCTTGAATCTCATGTACGGCAACCGGCGGCACGTCAATCACCGGTAAATTTCGATCAACAAATTCACGCGATAATTGCGCGCCCATTTCCGGATATTCAGGCGCATTGGCGCGCGCGATGCGATCCATCAATTCGGCCATATCGGGATCAAGCGGCATGATTAAACCTTTTCCGTAAATACATTCATAATCGGCATGCGCCAATCCTTGCCAAAAGCCAATGTCGTTACGCGCGGCCCAAGCGCACCTTGGCGACGCTTATATTCGTTGATGCGAACCAAGCGCACGACTTTTTGTACCACGGCTTCATTATGACCCGCCGCGACTATGGTGGCAACCGGTTGACGCTGCTCGATAAAACGCTCCAAAATATCATCCAGAATTTCGTATTCGGGCAAGCTGTCTTGATCAGTCTGATTGTCACGCAACTCAGCCGACGGCGCGCGCGTGATGATATTCTGCGGAATCACATTGCGCAAGTCATAAACATCGGTCGCATTGCGCCATTCACAAATTTTATAGACCAATGTTTTATAAATATCTTTCAAAACCGCGTACGCACCAACCATATCACCGTACAACGTACAATAACCAGTCGCCAACTCTGATTTATTACCCGTATTGAGCACCAATGCCGCGTGTTTGTTCGACACCGCCATCAAAATCACACCGCGAATCCGCGCCTGCAAATTTTCTTCGGTGACATCAGCAGGTTTGCCATCAAAAACCGGTGTGAGGGTTTCGACAAACAGATTAAACATCGACTCAATCGCCACAATATCGTAACGCACCCCCACTCGATCAGCCATTTCTTTTGCATCATCGAGTGACATTTGTGCCGTATAACGCGTCGGCATCATGATCGCATGAACATTTTCCGCCCCCAGCGCATCGACTGCAACCGCCATCGTTAATGCCGAATCCACTCCACCCGATAAACCCAGCGTGACTTTTTTGAAGCCCGTTTGACGCACATAATCCTGCACACCACGCACCAAAGCTCGATATGCCTGCTCTTCAGCCGATGGTACTTTGATGATCATGTCTTTGTGAAAGGCTTTTTTACGAATATCAAATACCACTTCGTGCAAAATACTGATGAACATTGGTAATTGCGTCACCAAAGTGCCGTCTGCATTTAGTGCGAACGATGCGCCATCAAAAATCAACTCATCCTGCGCACCGATCCGATTGACCGACAGCAGCGGCAAACCCGTTTCAGCGACGCGTGCGCCAAATACGCGTAAGCGCTTTTCAACTTTATCAATATGGAATGGCGATGCATTGATCACGATGAGCAATTCTGCTCCGATTTTTTTGAGATGTGCCGCGGGCTCGACATGCCACGCGTCCTCACAAATCAAAACCCCGATTTTCACCCCTTGAATTTCGGTCAAATCAGGCGCATCACCCACGGCAAAATAGCGCAGCTCGTCAAATACCGCCTGATTAGGTAATTTTTGCTTGTGAATCCGCTGTAACTCCTGACCACCTTGAATCACCACTGCACTGTTGTAGGCACGCAGCTTGATGCCATCCATAAACCAAGTCGGAATCCCGACAATCAAATACAAATCGGGAAACTCATTTGACGCCTCTAATAAACGGCCCAAAGCATGCTCAGACGCGACCCAAAAAGCGGGTCGAAGCAATAAATCTTCGGGTAAATAGCCCGTAATCGATAATTCGGGCGTTACCAATATATGCGCGCCCTGCTGCTGCGCAGCACGAGCGGCGACAATAATTTCATTCAGATTAAAATCAAAGTCCCCGATACGAGCAGGAATTTGGGCATTGGAAATTTTAAGCATTACGGACTTTCAAGTGACTTGTTTGGTGTTGATCAACGTGAAGCAAATTTGCAGTAGTTTAAACCAAATGAGGATGCTTTTGCCTCGCGACTACTCATCAAAACCAGACTAAAGCCACTTATATTGAGATAACCAGCATGACATTTTTCTTCGAATCAATCCTTTATACGCATATTTTCAGCAATACAAAATAAGCGTATATTTTTAAAAGGAGCCTCTAATGAATTCATTTATCGACATCGCACAACTTGAGTCACTCGATAAACCCTTGTTTTTAAATAATAAGTACTTCCCTTGGTATAACTTCAACAAGCTTTTGCACTCACAGGCTTTTGATCGTTATTAGCAGACTTTCCATCGTTGAACATGTTTGAAAAACATGAAGGCATTATGCGAAAAGCCAGTCAACGACCACACAATCGCTATTATTTGGCTTATGAGTCGTCGATCTATCACGAAGACTCTAAAGAAGGCACAATCAAACACGAAGAACTGCCTTTGGTATAGCAACAATTCATCGAAGAGCTGGCCAATAATCAAACCTATTTATCGTTCATGAAAGACGTTCTCGGCATAGAAGAATTCGACATTCGTTATGCATGGCACCTGGGTGTCACTCACCCAGAGGTTTCGCCCCACAACGATTGTCGTGAAAAAGCCGGAACACATATTTTTTATTTCAACACTTCGGAAGATTGGGGCGGTGATTTTTTTGTTTTAGGCGACAAAAAAGTCAGAGCAGATAACCCAGATTTCTCGAGTTTTGGTGAAACCATCCACTCTGAAATTCTGGACAATCATCGCTTTTTATTTAAAAATCAACCCAGTGCATGGTATGGCGTCAAGACCTTGACTTCGCCAGAAGGTCATTATCGTCGGCTGTTCAATGTGATTTTTGAAATCACCGAACATCGTCGAAAAAAATCTTTGCTCAAAAAGATTTTCAGTCAATCATTTATTTTTGTTGCTTCGCATAAACTCGGTAACCAAGCAATACTGCCAAGATCAGACCAAACAAGACTGGATAAAACAGATCAGATTTTACAATCATATAAAAATGCACCACGCCGCCAATCGCAATAGGATAAATCAGCTGATGCAATTTAACCCAGCGTTTGGCGCCTAAACGGCGCAACATTTTATCGGTAGAGGTCACCGCCAACGGAATCAGCATGATAAAACTGATCATACCCACGGTAATAAACGGACGTTTAAACACATCAGCAACAGTGCTGCTGATACTCCAACTGCGATCAAACCCTAAATAAGTCAGCATGTGCAAACAGGCATAAAAAAATGCAAAAAGCCCCAACATACGTCGATATTTGATTAAGCTGCTCCAGCCAAAAATTTTGCGCAGCGGCGTCACACTCAGCGTAATCAACAAAAGAATCAAGGCCATAACGCCAAAGGTGCGCAAAAACAACTCGATTGGATTCACACCGACCTGACCATGCGCCAAATCCCAAAACATCAACGCCAACGGTGTCAATGCATTGATAAAAATAACAATTTTATAAAACTGGACATCTTGTGGTGTGGCGCGCATATTAAAAATTCTCCGTCAAATTCATCCCTTGATACAAATGAGCCACTTGTTCTGCATAGCCATTAAACATTAAAGTCGGGCGACGACGGAATTCCCCGATACGCTGCTCATCCGCTTGCGACCAACGTGGGTGATCAACAGTGGGATTGACGTTTGAATAAAAACCATATTCATTAGACGCCGCTTTATTCCAAGTGGTTGGCGGAATACTATTAACAACGCTGATTTTGGTGATGGACTTGATACTCTTAAAGCCATATTTCCAAGGCACAACCAGTCGAATCGGCGCGCCGTTCTGATTGGGCATTGGTTTACCATACAACCCTGTTGCTAAAAGCGTCAAAGGATGCATGGCCTCATCAAGGCGCAAGCCTTCAACGTAGGGCAACTCAATTCCCGCAAATCGACCATTCGGCATTTGCTTTGGATCATAGTAGGTTTCAAATGCGACATAACCTGTCGAAACGGTGGGTTGAACGATTTCGAGCAGCTTATGCAATGCAAAACCCTGCCACGGAATCACCATCGACCACCCTTCAACACAACGATGACGATAAATGCGCTCTTCTTGCCCCAGTTTCAATAAATCCGTCAAATCAAAAGTTTGTGGCTTCGCCACTAAACCACCCACTTCGACCGTCCAAGGCGTAGTCACAAAACTGGCGGCCTCAATCGCAACCTCGCTTTTACTGGTAGAGAACTCATAAAAATTATTGTAATGCGTAATTTCTTTTAAAGTATTGGGCTTGTCGTTCACTGTAACAGCAGACGAACTTTCAGCGATAGCTTGATCAGCAGCTGATGATACAACAGGCTCCTCACCATCCGTTATCGCGGGATTGAACAGTCGATACGCAGCTCCCGTCGCCAAAACCGAACCAGCAACCATTCCCGCACGCATAAAATGACGCCGATTGAAGAATGTTTCCTCAGGCGTAATTTCACTTGGTTTAATTTTAGGATCGCTCATAATGACTCACTATAAAATTTGACAAACACAATCTAGACGCTTTTATCATACACGGTGAATTAAAGTACGAATAGCAATTTTCGCAGATTGAAAAAGGCCAAGTGAGGCATCACATGGTTGACTTCAATCACCAAATCGAAAGTTGCCAT
>JBIKPB010000040.1:0-9864 GCA_044357705.1 Formosimonas sp.
TGGCCAAACCAAGAAAAAACGTCAATGCTCGGTGATGTTGATGGATTGCGGTGCGCTGGATTGGGATGTGCGTCGCATTGTGCAGGATCTCGATGAGCAAAAATATACCTATGGCGAATTGATGTCGGAGTTATGTATTTTGTCGGATGAAGAGATTGCCACGCGTTTGCCCGATACGTGGAATCACTTGGATCAATACAATGCAGAGACCTGTCTCTTGCATTTTACCAACATGCATCGCCAACCGTGGATGTCGTCTTTGCATCCGCTGGCTGAAGTCTGGTTTGATGAGGTGCGTTTGATGCTGGCGAACGGCAAGTTGACTTGGGCGCGCATTCAAAAAGATATTGATGACGGCTATTTGCGTCCTTCATTGATTCGCGATATTCAAACCGGTCATAAATTACCGCGCGGTATTCGCTTTTTATTCAATTGGTATAACCAAGCGAGCGACTACCTGAAAGGTTATCGCAAACACAGCGTATTTTATCAATTGCTGAAAGCCTCTCGTGAACAAGGACAGCAGCAGCGTTCGGTCTAATAAGTTTTGATAGATAAGACATAAAAATCCCACGCATTTGCGTGGGATTTTTGATTGCTGTTCAGCCTTAAAATAAAGGCGGTTTGTTGTCATTTGAGGTGGGCTCCGGTGTCGCTTTTGGTTGCTCCACCGCAATCACTTGTGGTGGGTTAACCGGTTCAATGACGGATTCTGGAGTCGGCTCTATCGCTGCTTCAGGTATTTCCGTCAAATGTTTCGGCTCCCGTGGGGGCAAATCAGCCATAATGTCTTGTACTTGCTCACGGTCAATGGTTTCCCATTCCATCAAGGCGGCGGTCATCGCTTCCACTTTCGATGCATTCGCGTACAACAGGGACATGGCCAACGCGTATTGCTCATCCAAGATTCGACGAATCTCGGCATCAACGCGTTGCTGGGTGTCTTCTGAAACCACGCGGCTAAAATGCATACCGCCGGCGCCATTGTCGTTTTCGATGTAAACCATCGGGCCGAGTGCGTCGGTCATACCGTAGCGCGCCACCATGTCTCGGGCGAGCACTGTAGCGCGTTCAAAGTCATTCGATGCGCCCGTGCTGCGTGCATGCAAGAAAATTTCTTCTGCGGCACGACCACCAAACAACACGGTAATCTCATCCAAAATATTGTGTGCGTATTTCGAGTATTTGTCGAATTCAGGCAACTGCCATGTCACGCCCAATGCCCAACCGCGTGGCATGATGGTGACTTTATGCACCGGATCAGCGTTGGGTAACAATGAAGCGACCACCGCATGACCTGACTCATGATATGCCGTGGCGCGACGTTCTTCTTCACGCATCACCGCTGAGCGACGTTCTGGACCCATGTAGAGCTTGTCTTTCGCGTCTTCGAAGTCTTTCATATCGACCAAACGTTTGTTGCGTCGGGCGGCGAACAACGCCGCTTCGTTGACCAAGTTGGCCAAATCAGCGCCCGAAAAGCCCGGCGTACCGCGTGCCAAAACCGAAGGGTTAACGTCTTTTGCGACTGGAACTTTACGCATGTGGACATTCAAAATCTGTTCGCGACCACGAATGTCGGGCAAGCTGACAAATACTTGGCGATCAAAGCGACCTGGACGGAGTAAGGCTTTGTCTAATACATCGACGCGGTTGGTTGCAGCAATAACGATCACGCCGGTGTTGCCTTCAAAACCATCCATCTCGACCAATAATTGGTTCAAAGTTTGTTCGCGTTCATCATTACCGCCACCAGTGCCCGAGCCGCGATGGCGACCGACCGCATCAATCTCGTCAATAAAGATGATGCATGGCGCGCTTTTTTTCGCTTGCTCAAACATATCACGCACGCGTGACGCACCGACACCGACAAACATCTCAACGAAATCAGAACCCGATACGCTGAAGAACGGTACGCGCGCTTCGCCGGCAATTGCTTTGGCCAGCAAAGTTTTACCGGTACCGGGAGGGCCGACGAGCAAAACGCCGTGCGGAATCGAGCCGCCGAGTTTTTGGAATTTTTGTGGGTCTTTAAGGAAGTCGACTACTTCTTTGACTTCCTCTTTGGCCTCGTCACAACCAGCGACGTCAGCGAATGTAGCGCTCTTTGCTGAATCGTCTTGTAAGCGCGCGCGCGATTTACCGACCGACATCACGCCGTTTTTGCCGCCATTCATTTGACGCATCATGAAAAACAACAAGCCACCAATCAACAAAATCGGCAACAGCGATACCAAAATAGTTTGTAAAATCCCTGGGCCTTCAACTTCTTTTCCGACGACTTTAACGTTGGCGTTGAGCAGTTGAGAGACCATTTGGTCGTCTTTTGGTGCAATCAGTTTGTAAGTTGCACCTTCAATCGGTGTCACGGTCAATTCGTCACCTTGAATCTGTACTTCCTTGACTTTGTTTGCCTTCGCATCAGTGATGAACTGACTGTAGCTCACCTCAGGAACTTTGGCCTTGCGGTTGGTGTCGACATTTTGAAAAATTGAATAGACCAACATCAAGCCTAAGGCCCAGAACATCAAGCGGGTAATATTATTGTTTTTCAAAACGGCTCCTTGCCCAAAAAAAATAAATAAACAGCATCATTATATCGTACTTAAATCCGACTACTTTAAACCTCGACCGAGTAAATAAGTCTCGGCGGATTTGTCTCGTGAGGCTTTCGGTTTGCGTGTATGCACGACTTTGAATGTGGCGCGAAATTGTTTGACCATGGCTTCAAAACCGGCACCATGAAAACTCTTAATCAACAATGTGCCGTTCGGTTGTAGATGCTCTTTGGCAAAATCTAACGCCAGCTCACACACCAGCTCAATACGTGCGGCATCAACGGACGGTATACCGCTTAAATTGGGGGCCATATCCGATAAAACAAGGTCAACCTTACCATTATTCAGCGTGGTGGCCAGTTTGTCTAACACTTCATTTTCGCTAAAATCACCCATGATGAACTCGACATTGGCGATGGGATCCATCTCAAGCATATCCAGCGCAATGATGCGGCCATTCATGTGCCCACCTTTAACGAGTTTTTCGCGTACCACCTGCGACCAACTACCCGGTGTTGAACCCAGATCAACTACCGTCATACCGGTTTTGATCAGACCGTCTTGTTCGTCGATTTCTTTGAGTTTGTAGGCGGCTCGGGCGCGGTAGCCCTCACGTTGTGCGAGTTTGACATACGGGTCGTTAAGGTGCTCGTGCATCCACGCTTGGCTGAACTTGTTTTTTTTCAATGTATGCTTAGGGCTAAAATGGAGTGCAAAACGAAACATCAGCGCGTAAGCGCGCTTTCAAGGATAATAACGCTTTGCTAAATTATTAAAGAAAATCATGGCTATTTTACCCTTAACCGCCCAGCAACGCTCAAGTTTACGCGCAGATGCGCACGCACTCTCACCAGTAGTGATGGTTGGTGATGCAGGTCTGACCGAAGCGGTCATTAAAGAAACCGATGCCGCTTTGTCCGCGCATATCTTGATTAAAGTGCGCGTATTCGCCGATGAAAAAGACGTGCGCGCAGAGTATTACGATGTTTTGTGTGATCGTCTCGGTGCCGCGCAAGTGCAGCACATTGGTAAGTTGCTGGTGTTGTATCGTCCATTATCTGCGGCACCCAAGAAAAAAACCTTTGCGCAAACTTTGGTTGGCGATGACGATGGTTTTAAAGGGGCCGCGCCTCGTAGGGTGACCGTGATTAAATCGGCGATTCCGAATCGTGCGGTGAAAACCAAACAAATCACCATCAAAGGCAATGAACGCGTGACGCAGGGTGGTAATGTCAAACGCGCCAAGAAAAAAGCAGTCAGTGCCAAGAAAAAAATGGGTTAAAACGCTTAAAAAAGTAAAAGCCTGCTTTTTACCAAAATTGCCAAGGGAAGCCTTGGCAATTTTTCGATCAAGCTTAAGTAAAACAAATTGATGGGCGAGCTGTTCTATTTGAATGGCTTAAAAGTACAGTGAAGACGGATTTTGAGCTTTATCGAATCAACTCAACGCATCCAAAACCCCATTCACGCGTGCAACACGATCCGCAAGTTCTGGCATTCTAAATACCAGTTTCAAGCGATCTTGACCATTCAGCTGAACATTGCGCTCTTTTTGGATCAGTTGAATGATTTTCAGGCCGTCAACGGGCGCATTTTTGGAAAACTGGATGTGTCCCAGATCGGCGGCGATGTCGATTTTGGTGATGCCCATTTGCGCTGCGCGTAAGCGCAAACGATGGGTTTCGACCAAGGCTTGACCGGCGGGTGGTAGTTTGCCGAAGCGATCAATAATTTCCTCTTGCAAACTGTATAAATCCAAATCGGTTTCGACACTGGCGAGACGCTTATATAAACTCAAGCGCTCGTTAATGTCGTGACAGTATTCTTTTGGCAGCAGCGCTGGCGTGTGCAAATTGATTTCGGTGGTCACACCGAGCGGTGCGGCGAGGTCGGGCTCGATGCCTTTGCGCAGCGATTTGATCGCGGCGTTGAGCATGTCGTTGTACAGACTGAAGCCGATTTCAAACATATTGCCCGATTGCTTGTCGCCCAAAATTTCACCCGCACCGCGAATTTCCATGTCTTGCATCGCGATAAAAAATCCCGAGCCGAGTTCTTCCATCTGACAAATCGCGTCTAAACGACGGTTCGCTTGTGAAGTTAATGAATCTTCATGATGAATCAACAAATACGCATACGCTTGATGATGGCTGCGACCGACGCGACCGCGCAGTTGATGCAATTGCGCGAGGCCGAATTTATCGGCGCGGTGCATGATGATCGTGTTGGCGTTCGGCACGTCAATGCCGGTCTCGATAATCGTCGTACACAGTAAAATATGTGCGCGCTGATGGTAAAAATCGCGCATGACAGGTTCGAGTTCGCGCTCGTGCATTTGCCCGTGCGCAACCACGATGCGCGCTTCAGGAATCAGTTTTTCGAGTTGCTCACGACGGTTTTGGATGGTTGCCACTTCGTTGTGCAAAAAGTACACTTGCCCACCACGCTTGAGTTCACGCAAAATCGCTTCGCGAATCACAGTGGACTCTTCGCGACGGACAAAGGTTTTGATCGCCAAGCGTTTTTGCGGCGCAGTCGCGA
Source organism: Formosimonas sp. (assembly GCA_044357705.1). Taxonomy (GTDB): domain Bacteria; phylum Pseudomonadota; class Gammaproteobacteria; order Burkholderiales; family Burkholderiaceae; genus Hydromonas. The sequence goes on from JBIKPB010000040.1 coordinate 5,100, forward strand.
TCACCGATAAATCGCGCACGCCTTCCATCGCCAAACTCATCGTGCGCGGAATCGGCGTGGCGGTCAGCGTCAAAATATCCACTTCGGCACGCAGATTTTTCATCATCTCTTTTTGACGCACACCAAAGCGATGCTCTTCGTCAATGATGACCAAACCCAGACGGTCGAATTTGATTTGCGGTGAGAGGAGTTTATGCGTGCCAATCACGATGTCAATTGTACCGTCGGCCAATCCTTCGAGTACAGCGTTGGTTTGCTTGCCTGTGACAAAACGAGAAATTTCAGCAATCTTAATTGGCCAGCGTGAAAAGCGATCGGAGAAGGTTTGAAAATGTTGCTCGGCCAACAGTGTCGTCGGGGCTAAAATCACCACCTGCTTGCCGCCCATAGCAGCAATGAATGCAGCGCGCAGCGCGACCTCTGTCTTACCAAATCCCACGTCTCCGCACACCAAACGATCCATTGGTTGCGGCGCAATCAAATCATGTGTGACCGCTGCGATTGCGCTGGCTTGATCGGGCGTGGTTTCAAAGCCAAAATCCTGTGCAAAAGTTTCGTAATCGGCTAAATTCAATTCAAACGCATGACCTTTACGCAAGGCACGGCGTGCATATAAATTAAGCAATTCGGCTGCGGTGTCGCGGATTTGTTCAAAAGCCTTTTTGCGCTGCTTTTGCCAATGACCGGTGCCGAGCGTGTGAAGTGGTGCGTGTTCGGGGTCGGAGCCGGCGTAGCGTGAAATCGCCGAGAGTTGAGCGACCGGTACGTACAGCGTCGTGTTGTTGGCATAAATCAAATGCAAAAACTCCATGTCGCCATCGCCCAAGTCCATACTGATCAAGCCGTGATAGCGACCGACGCCATGTTCGGCATGGACGACCGGATCACCGACCTGTAGCTCTGACAGAGACTGAATCATCATGTCGACGTTGGAGGTTTTGCCCGCACCGCGGCGTTTGCGCGCGCCACTGCCGTTGCTCGCGTACAGCTCGGTTTCGGTGATGATGCAGACTTTACCGTCGAGTATGAAGCCGGTTTCGAGCGGTGCGTGGCCGATATAAACCTTACCGTCCGCTAACGCCACATCATGCCAAGTGTTTATGGATTGGGTTTGAACCTGATGACGCTCGAGCGTTTCGGCGAGCGTGGTTTGGCGGCCCAGACTTTCGGCTAATATTAATGTGGTGATATTTTTGCGTGTATTACTTTCGCACAACTTTTGCAGCAAAATAAACGGTGTTTCACTCGCTGAGCTCGGAGCAACGCGCACGTCTGGAACCGGATGCGTGCCGTGCGCTTTGTCGTCCGCTTTGCGTAACGCCAATTGAGTGAATTGATTGGCGTGATTGAAAAAATTCGTTTCGTCGAGAAACAACGCAGTTGGCGGTAAAATGGGCGTGCTGATGTCCGCTTTTAAAAACTTATAGCGGTTGATCGTGTCTTGCCAAAAAAGTTGAATTGATGATGTCACATTACCATGCAATACGAGTGTGGTAGATGCCTTGAGATAATCGAACAACGTTGCGGTTTGCTCAAAAAACAGCGGCAGGTAATACTCAATGCCCGCGTTAAAAATGCCATTGGCAATGTCTTTGTAAATCGTGTGTTTCGATGCATCGCCTTCAAATTGCTCACGCCACGCGTTGCGAAAAAATCCACGTGCGGCCTCGTCGGTCGGGTATTCGCGACCAGGTAATAGTTGAACGGACGGCACGGGGTAGAGCGTGCGTTGATTGTCCACGTCAAATGTTTTGATCGATTCGATTGTGTCACCAAATAAATCCAGTCGGAACGGCAACACGCTGCCCATCGGAAACAGGTCGATCAACCCGCCGCGAAAAGCAAATTCACCCGGCGCAACCACTTGTGTGACCGCGTGATAACCGGCATTGACCAATTGCTCGCGCAATGATTCGGCATGCAGCGTATCGTTTTGCTTGAATGAAAACGTGCGCCCCAATAAGAACGAGGGTGGTGATAAACGATACAATGCCGTCGTCACCGGCACGAGCAACACGTCACATTGCTGCTGGGTCAGGCTGTATAGCGTCTTTAAACGCTCCGAAACCAAATCATTGTGCGGTGAGAATTGATCGTACGGTAAGGTTTCCCAATCGGGCAGCAGCGCAATTTTGAGCGTTTGAGAAAAATACGCCATTTCGGCTTGTAGTCGCTGTGCATCTTGCGCGTGTTCGCAAATCACCGTCAACGGTTGCTTCAATGTATATGCCAGCTCGACCAGCATTAATGAGTCGGATGAACCGACCGGCAGCGCTTGCGTGTAGCGCTGGCCGACTTTGAGCGCGGGACTGATGGTGGATAAAGCGGAAGTAAAATTCATGGGGTTTTATCAAGCGAAACGTTGAGTTGATTCATCAGGGATGAAATAACATTATTGAGGGGCTATGTTTTCCTTGGTGTTAAGTAAATTTTGCGCGGGAAACCCGCACAAAATTTCTATTTTCCGAAAAAATTAGGTTTGCACTTTTTTCGGAACAACTTCACCCCCCAAAACGCTGGACGCTGGGGTATCAGTTGATGGTATGGGCGTGATTATACGTTACAATCGGAGCCTAAATATCAATCAGACTTGATGGAGTAACCATGAAAAAAGCACCGCTGTACACCCAGTTTTCCAATTTTGCGGACGACGCGCCGCGTTTTAACGGGCAGCCGATTCCGCTCGGTGGCATGTCGGTGCAGGATTTTTTGAAACATTACTGGCATAAAAAGCCGCTATTGATTCGCAATGCGATTCCCGAATTTAAGGCTTTTTTTAAGCCTAACGATGCGATGGCGGCGTTGCAAGATGAGCATGTCGAAACGCGATTGATCAAGCAAACTGAAACGTCGTGGACGATGACGCATGGTCCGTTACGTAAAAAACAAATGCCATCACGCAAGGAGTCAAGTTGGACGGCGTTGATTCAAGGTGTGGATTTGCATGATGCGAGCGGTCATGCGCTGCTCAATCTGTTTCGCTTTATTCCCGATGCGCGTTTGGATGATTTGATGGTCAGCTTGGCGGCCGATGGTGGTGGTGTGGGCGCACATTATGATTCGTATGATGTGTTTTTGTTGCAGGCGCACGGCCAGCGTCGTTGGCAGATTGGCGCGGAGCAGGATTTGAGCCTCAAGCCGAACATGCCGTTGAAAATTTTGCAAAACTTTAATCCAACAGAGGCGTTTATTTTAGAGCCGGGTGACATGCTTTATTTACCGCCACACTATGCGCATGATGGTGTGGCAATTGGCGAATGCATGACTTACTCGATTGGTTTTCGCGCGCCGACTTATAAGGAAATCGGTGTTACTTTGTTGAACTTTGTTGAGGACAACATTGAGCTGGAGGGGCGCTATGCGGATCCGAAACTCAAATACCAGACCACGCCGGCGGCATTGCCGATCGAGATGGTCAACGACATGTATCAAAACTTGCAACAAATGCGTTGGGACAAAACATGGGTGGCTGAATGTTTGGGTTGCTATTTAAGTGAGCCGAAAGACTCTGCATGGTTTGAGCCCAATGAGGCGCTGAGTCTCAAGCAGTTTATCAAAGCTGCTGGCAAACGGGGTATCACCCTCGCACCGGCGAGCAAAATGTTGTATCACGCGCCGTGGATCTTTATCAATGGCGAGCATTTGATTGCAGGGGGCGAGGATGCGCAGCATTTACAAAACTTCGCCAATGAACGTACAGCCACGGCCGACTGGTCGAATGATGCAGATATTTGGAGCGTGGTTTATGAATGGTTCAACTTGGGATGGTTGCGTTTAAACTGAGCATATTAATGACAAATGCTGCACATTTGAAAGTAATTGCTCATATAAAATAATGACTTAGTTATAGACCTTGATCAATTTGACACGTTGCACCAAAATATGAGTATAATATGCGCGTAGTGTGAATCATCAGCGTGGTTGCGGATGGTGCGCTGCGTGTTTTGATACTTTAAATTTATAGGTAACAACATGAAAAAAATCTCATTGGTAGCATTATTGGTTGCAGCTGGCGTTTTGGCTGCTTGCGGTGAAAAGAAACCTGAAGCAGCAGCTCCAGCTCCAGCAGCAGCTCCAGCGGCTGACGCTGGTAAAGCAGCTGTTGATGCAACTAAAGCAGCTGTTGATGCAACTAAAGCAGCTGGTACTGCAGCTGCTGACGCAGCTAAAGCTGGTGCTGACAAAGCAGTTGACGCAGCTAAAGCTGGCGCAGCTGCTGCTAAAGATGAAATGAAGAAGTAATTCTTGTTTCTTTAAAAAAACCCACTTCGGTGGGTTTTTTTATTGCGTAAAATAATATCATGCTCACGATTACACTTATCACGGTCAGTCACAAACAACCCGCTTGGGTCAATGAGGCATTTGCTGAATACAGCAAACGCTTACCTGCACGTGAAATCAAATTCGAGTTTAAAGAAATCAAACCTGAAGAGCGTGCGGGCAAAAGCATCGCGCACGCAATGGCTTTAGAAGCAATGCGCATCACGGCAGCTTTGCCAAAAGGCGCGCACATCATCGCCTTGGATGAACGTGGACTGGATTTAACCAGTGTTGGTTTGGCAGCGCAATTGTTGAAGTGGCAAAATCGGCACAGCCATGTTGTTTTGGTGGTCGGAGGGGCGGACGGTTTGACCGCTGAGTTTAAAGGCTCGTGTCATGCTTTGATGCGCTTGTCTAGTCTGACGCTGCCGCATGGCATGGTACGGGTACTTTTGGCCGAACAAATCTATCGCGCCTATTCAATCAATAATAATCATCCTTATCA
>JBIKPB010000234.1:0-2942 GCA_044357705.1 Formosimonas sp.
GACAAATAAACCACAAAGCCACTTTTACTCAAGACTTCTCTGGAGGACTCACGCAGAACCGCTCCACCACCCGTACCTAAAATGATTTTTTGCTTTTGACACAACTCAGCAATGACCTTGGCCTCACGCTCACGAAAGCCCGCTTCACCTTCAATTTCAAAAATCGTCGGAATCGATGCGCCCGTACGTTGAAGGATTTCTTCATCCGAATCAAAAAATCGGCGCTTTAACGCATGTGACAAAATTCGCCCAACTGTCGACTTTCCTGCCCCCATCAAGCCGATCAGGTAAATATTGGGCGCTTGTTTCAGGAGGTTATGCTGCGCCGGAGAAAGCGGCAAATTTGGCGGTGGTCGTTTTCTGATACTACTCATTGTTACGCTGTGCAATCGTGCTAATGGGTTGACCCTTGGCATCCAGTAAATGCGGGGTTAAAAAAATAAGAAGTTCGGTTTTACTGGTATTTCTGTTTTTGGTCTTGAATAAGTTGCCGAGCAAAGGAATGTTGCCTAGAAACGGTACCTTACTTTCAGAATTTTGCGACTCTTCTTGATAAATACCACCAATCACAACCGTACCACCATTTTCAATTTTAACCTGCGTTTGCACGTGCTTGGTGTTGATGGTGTAGCCGGCGTTGGTCAACAATGTGCCGACACTGTCTTTAGTCACATCGACATCCATCACCACATCGCCGCTGGGCGTGATTTGCGGTGTCACCTCAAGTTTCAAATTGGCTTTGCGAAACGTGGTTGAAGACGCACCTAAATTCGTGGTTTGTTGATAAGGAATCTCAGTCCCTTGCTCAATAATCGCTTTGACATTATTGCTGGTCACCACACGCGGGCTGGAGATCACTTTACCTTTACCATCGGTTTCAAGCGCGCTGATTTCAAGATTGATGAACTGACTCAATCCCGAGCGGAACAAACTGACGGCAAACGTCGCCGGATTAACGCCCGCGGCACTGACCAAAGCAGGGAAATTAATTGAACTGTTGTCGACCGTCGCAGGACGACCAACTCCATTCGTATTAGTTTGTCCACTCAAATCGGTCACGCCTTGTAAAGTGCCCCCAAAAACAGCACCACTGTCCCTGCGCACAGGTAAATCAATAGTTTTGCTCGGATCCAAAGGATCAGGTACGGTGCGGTAACCGCTTCTTGAGCGATCGGTAAAGCCCAACTTCACGCCCAGCGAGCGTGAAAAACTGTCACCGGCCTCTACAATCCGCGCCTCGATCAAAACTTGTTTGGCCGCCACATCGATTTTTTTCACCAAGCCCCTGATTTGTCCGACTCGATCCGGCGAGTCTTGAACAACCAGTTGATTGGTCAACGGATCCGCAGTAATTGCGCCTTGCGGTGATAATAAACGTGCACCTTGATCCGCAATCATCTTACGCACGTCTTCAGCACGCTGATAACGCAACTCAATGACTTCCGTTCGACCATAACCACCATCGCCATACTCATCCCCACTACCCAAAGCCACTCCGTCACCGCTAATATAATAAATACCATTTTGTTGATCAACATTTAAACGCTTGGAACGGGTCAAAACCTCCAAAGCCTCTTGCCATGTTGCGCCTTTAAGATTCAACGTCACCGTACCGGTCACCGACTCATCGGTAACCATGTTGATGCCCGATGTTTCTCCCAAAACTTGCAACAATGCGCGCACAGGTACGTCTTGAAATGCAAAATCCATTCGTTTATCAGCGCCTTGCTTGATGCTGCTCGCATCAACAGAATGAGTTTGCGCCCATGTCGGCACGCTCACCCAAGCAAGCGCCATCAAAAATACCATCCCTTTAATATTTCTCATAAGTCACTGCCTTGTTGGCTATTTTAAGTTGCATGTTTTGTGCATTGAAACCGATCACCGGCCAACGCCCCTGACCGATCACATCACCCACATTGATCGGGTACAGCCGCTCGCCCACTTTAACCATCCCCCACGTTTTGGTATTTTGCGTCAGTAAGCCGGCGTATTGTAAATCTGTCAAATTCGCTTGCGACAAATCAATACTTTTTTTCATCGGCGCACCTTGAGCATAGCCATTGCGTTGCAACTGCCCCAAATCAGTCAGTACATTGGTGACACCAATCATTGCATCATTGGTTTGCGTTGTTTTGGATTGATTTAATACTGCCTGAGCAAGCCCTACCTGTGTCGCTGCAAAAAATGACGGTATTTTAGAGGGCAATGCAACAGTCAGCAATGCGCCTCCTTGTCCGGTGGAGATGGTTTGCGCCTCTTTCACTGCATCCACCCTCACCTGTGCTACCCATGGTGCAACCTCATGGTGATGCTCTAAGACCTTTTGCCCACTCTGATTGACTTTGGCATCGCTACAAGCCAACAAGCCAAACGTACACCACACGACGAAAGGTTTCATGGCTGAGGCTCCTGCACAAAAGAGACGTGCGCTTGCCCCCGCACCCGATTGGGTGTCGTCCCCGTCAATTCAATATGATCCATAGACAACACCAACGGCATGGAGGAAACGTTACTCCACCATTTTAAAATATCCGCATACGAGCCTTCGACACTGATGAGAATTTCACCGATTGACGCATTATTTGCTGTTTTGGTTGAAGCTTCCGATTGAGTTGGCGCAATCGGCTTAATATTGACCAAGTCCAATCCTCCGACCTCGGCATTGTCCGCCAAGCTGACGATCCAACTCGACAAATCTGCGGGACTGAGCGGTCGCAAAGCTTGTGCTTCTGAAGTATTTTGCAAAGCCACCGTCCGCTCCGTCGATTGAATCGCAGCAACATATTGTTGCTGCAGCGCTTGGGTTCGGGCGTACTCTTGTTGCCAGCGAACGTATGCAGGCATTACCGCATATAAACCGATCGCGAAAAATAGGATAAAAGCCAACAATGCAAGCAAAGCCCGTCTCGGGACACCATCCCAGTTGGCTATTTGCTCCA
>JBIKPB010000235.1:0-2931 GCA_044357705.1 Formosimonas sp.
GACAATGATCGCAGGGACAAAAGTTTACTCTTCTCGTAATCTTGTAGCGTTGATTGCTGACAAAGATATTCAGGAAATTATGTTGGCGATGCCATCATTAACTCGGACACAACAAAAAAACGTTTTAGAAAAACTCGAGCCGCTTAAAGTAAAGGTTAAAATTACTCCGTCAATCAAAGATATGATTGATTCTGGTGGTTCGTTACACGTGGAGGATGTTCGTGAGATTGAAATTGATGATTTATTGGGGCGTGACCCAGTTGAGCCTGATGTGTCATTGATTGCTAAATGTATTTTAGGTAAGTCGGTTATGGTGACAGGAGCCGGAGGATCTATTGGCTCTGAGTTATGTCGGCAGATACTGCGTCAAAATCCGAAACGGATAATTTTGTTAGAGATGACTGAGTTTGCGTTATATCAAATAGAACAAGAATTGCAGGTCGTACAAAAAAGTTTAAATCAAACAATTGAGATTATTCCTTTTTTAGGTTCGGTTTTAGATGAAGAGAAATGTTTTCGCATTTTAAAAACATATGCAGTAGAAACTGTTTATCATGCGGCCGCTTATAAGCATGTACCGTTGGTCGAGCATAACCCAATTGAGGGGTTGCAGAATAACATCTTAGGCACGCTAAGCATGGCGCAAGCTGCTCTAAAAGCGCAGGTGAGTGATTTTGTGTTGATTTCAACCGATAAAGCGGTTCGGCCAACTAATGTGATGGGGGCGACCAAACGGTTATCTGAGCTGATTTTACAAGCTTTGTCATGTGAATATTCTGGTAAGAGACAAACCAAGTTCTCTATGGTTAGATTTGGTAATGTTCTGGGCTCTTCTGGTTCGGTCGTGCCATTATTTCGCAAGCAAATTTTATCGGGCGGACCGATTACGATTACTCATGCTGAAATCACTCGCTACTTTATGACCATTCCAGAGGCTGCACAATTGGTCTTGCAGGCGGGTGCGATGGGTACAGGTGGCGATGTGTTTGTTTTAGATATGGGAGAGCCAGTTAAAATTATGGATCTCGCTAAACGTATGATTCATTTGAGTGGGCATGAGTTAAAAAGTGCCGAAACGCCAGACGGTACGATTGAAATACAGCAAGTCGGCTTGCGTCCCGGCGAAAAGCTTTTTGAAGAGCTTTTAATCGGTGATAATGCTGAGGGTACGTCGCATCCACTCATTATGCGTGCACAAGAAACATATATTGAGTGGGACGTTTTGCAGCTACTTTTGTCTGAATTAATGAATGCATGTCAAACGTTTAATCACCAAGAGATACGCTCTGTTTTACAACGTTCGGTGGTTGAATATGCACCACAGGGCGGAATTGAGGATTTTATCCTACGCGATACGGTTACTGTTTTGTAACCCTTTAATTAATAAAATTTATTTTTAATATAATGAGTAAAGTTATGTCTACCCAAACGACCCCTTCAGATGATGAGTATTTAATTGATTTGTCAAGGTTATGGCACACGATCAAACAATCTTGGAAACTTATTGCGCTCATTACAACTTTATGTGCCATATTAGCTTTAGCGTTAACATTTTTTATACCTAAACAATGGGAGGCCAGTACAACCATACATATTGGGCAGGTGCCTCTGAACAGTGCGAAGCTAGAATTAATTGAGGAGCCGTCACAAGCCGTTGAGCGACTCAAGTTGAGAGAGTTTAAGGAAAAAGTATTGGCTAATATGGGTTTGCCGATTGATGAGAATGTTGATGATCGTTCAGATATCGTTATCGACACACTCAAGGGTACAGCGACTAAAGGTACTGAGTTCGTTAATTTGATGGCACGAGGTTACAGTACTGGAGAAGCAGAAGAAGCATTAAAGGCGACCGTTGATGAGCTAAAAGTTGCCCATGCATTGATTACCGAACCTGTAAAAAAGCGTTTGACTCAAGAGTTACAAGAAACTAACAATAAATTAACAGGTTTATCTACTGAGCTTAAAACTTTGAATGCACAAATGGTAGCATCTGGTACTTATAAAGCAGGTTCTGAGTTTGCGCCAAGTATTGTGGCGATTAATTTATTAGCTACTAAAGAGGCAGAAGTGCGCACACTCAAATCTCAAGAGATTCAGTTAAATGCTCAGTTGGAGGCCTGTAATGAGCGGGCAACTCAAATCATTAACAAGATCCAAGTTGCGAAACGAGCTGCTTTTCCAAAGCGCAGTATATTTTTGGCCTTGGGTTTATTTTTTGGCCTTGTGTTAGGAGTGGGGGTGGCATTAATGCGCCCAGCTCGAACAAAAACGACTAATTCGTCAATTTAAATAGTCTTCTCTTATGTCTATTCAAAAAGCAATCTTTCCTGTCGCAGGTATGGGTACCCGATTTTTACCTGCCACCAAAGCCATCCCAAAAGAAATGCTTACCGTGGTCGATCGGCCGATCATTGATTATGCTGTACGTGAAGCGGTTGAGGCCGGGTGTGAAACGCTGATTTTCGTAACGGGTCGCACCAAGAATGCAATTGCAGATTACTTTGATCGTAATCCTGATCTAGAGAATGAGTTGGAAGCAAAACAAAAAATTGAAGCGTTGGAAATCGTCCGTAACATCATTCCGTCGCATGTTCAGTGTATTTATGTCCGCCAGTCAGAAGCTTTGGGCTTGGGGCATGCCGTACATTGTGCTGCGCCATTGATCACGCCTGATGAGCATTTCGCGGTATTATTGCCAGATGATTTGATTGATGGTTATCCGGTTGGTGCGTTGAAGCAGTTGATTCAGGCGCATGAACGTGAGCAGTGCAGCGTTTTGGCGTTGGAGCAGGTCGCTTGGAGCGAAGTGGATAAGTATGGTGTGATCAAGCCTGCGAGTGCTGAAACGATGCCGATTCAGATTGAAAGTATTGTCGAGAAGCCTTCTCGTGATGTTGCACCCAGTAACTGGTCGGTGGTTGGACGTTATGT
>JBIKPB010000238.1:0-2920 GCA_044357705.1 Formosimonas sp.
TCAAATGTATACACCATCGGTGCTCGAGAAACTCAAGCTTGCACCGATTGAGCGACCTTTATTTGATGCGTATAAAGTCGAAGAAGAAATCAATACCGCATTGGCTCAGCGCGTCGATTTAAAATCCGGTGGTTATCTCATCATTGAGCAAACCGAAGCGATGAGTACGATTGATGTGAATACCGGTTCGTACGTTTCGGGGCGCAACTTTGCCGATACGATTCTCAAAACCAATTTAGAAGCGGCCAAAGAAATCGTGCATCAACTGCGTTTGCGTAATTTGGGCGGCATGATTATTTTGGATTTCATCGACATGCACGATGTGTCACATGCCGAAAAAGTCATGCAAACCTTATGCAGCGAGTTTGAGCATGATCGCACGCGTATCAGCGTACATCCGTTTTCGCCTTTGGGTTTGATTGAGGTCACACGCAAACGCACGCGCGAGTCGTTGTCACAACTCTTGTGTGAGCCATGCCCGATGTGCCAAGGTCGCGGCATGATCAAAACCACGCGAACGGTGTGCTATGAAATTTTGCAAGAAATCCGCCGCGAAGCGTGCCAATTTAATGCGACTGCATTTCGTGTCGTTGCTCATCCGGATGTGATTGATATGTTGTTGGATGAAGTGGCGCCGCATTTCGCGATGCTGTCCAATCAGATCGGTAAGCCAATTTCATTGCAGGCACAAAGCATGTTTTTTCAAGAGCAGTACGATATTATTTTGATGTAAATACCGGTTTTTATGCATTAATTATTTACCGAGTTTGATTGTTTCAATCTGTTTTTTGAATTAAAAATTCACAAAATATTGATTCAATCTTTCAATAATCAACTCAAATATTTCGCATCTTTAATAAAAATAATAGGAGCACTCCAAATGAAGTGCTCCGCTAAAAAATCGGTGTTGAAAAATTCACTACGGTCGATATATCAAAAATGTGATGATTCAATGATTTGTATAGACGTCATAATAAAAAAACAGCACCTTGTCAGATGCTGTTTTTTTATTATGAGGTTTCTATTTTCCGCCACGTTTCATCATGTCAAAAAACTCATCGTTGTTTTTGGTTTGTTTCATCTTGTCGACAATAAACTCCATCGCAGCGATGTCATCCATTTCGTAGAGGAATTTACGCAAGACCCAGATTTTTTGCAAAATCTCAGGTTTGAGCAATAATTCTTCACGGCGAGTCGAGGATTTATTCAGTGAAATACTTGGGTAAACGCGCTTTTCAGACATACGGCGGTCGAGGCAGAGCTCCATGTTGCCAGTGCCTTTGAATTCTTCAAAAATCACGTCATCCATACGTGAGCCGGTATCGATTAAAGCGGTGGCGATGATCGTCAACGAGCCGCCTTCTTCGATGTTGCGCGCGGCACCAAAGAATCGTTTCGGGCGTTGCAATGCGTTGGCATCGACACCACCGGTCAAAACTTTGCCCGATGAAGGGATCACTGTATTGTAAGCGCGCGCAAGGCGGGTGATCGAGTCGAGCAAGATTACGACGTCACGACCGGTTTCGGCCAAGCGTTTGGCTTTTTCGATGACCATTTCGGCAACTTGTACGTGGCGCGCAGCAGGCTCGTCAAATGTCGAGGCGACGACTTCGCCTTTGACAGAGCGCATCATTTCGGTCACTTCTTCAGGACGCTCATCGACCAATAAGACAAATAATTCGATGTCTGGACGATTTTCGGCAATTGCGTGCGCGATGTTTTGCAACATGACGGTTTTACCCGATTTGGGTGGTGCGACGATCAAACCGCGTTGACCCAAACCGATTGGCGAAATCACGTCGATGATGCGGCCGGTGAGGTTTTCTTCGGCGCGAATGTCGCGCTCAAGCGGCAAGATTTTATTCGGATGAATTGCGGTTAAGTTTTCAAACAAAATACGGTGTTTGGTGTGCTCCGGTGGCAAGTTATTGACTTTGTCGACCTTGACCAAAGCAAAATAACGCTCGTTGTCTTTTGGCGTGCGCACTTCACCTTCGATCGTATCGCCGGTGTGCAAATTAAAGCGGCGAATTTGCGATGGTGAAATATAAATATCATCGGTGCTGGCGAGATACGACGTATCGGGCGAGCGTAAGAAACCAAAACCGTCAGGCAGAACTTCAAGCGTGCCGTCGCCAAATACTGACTCACCGGCTTTGGCACGGCGTTTGAGTATGGCAAACATGAGTTCTTGTTTGCGCAAGCGACTGGCGTTTTCGATGCCGAGTTCGAGTGCGTTTTCGACTAATTCTTTAATGGGCTTTGATTTGAGTTCGTTTAAATGCATGTTTTTGGAATATCAATAAGAAACGTCGGATGACGTGTAGGGGAGATGCTAAGGGATGAGGGCGCGTGAGTCGCGCAGAGGAAGGCATTGAGAACGCCTTGTCACGAATGGACAAGGCGCATTGTGCATCAATTAGATGTTGCTGTCAATAAATGCGGCAAGTTGCGATTTGCTCGCTGCACCGACTTTAGTGGCCATTACGGTTCCGTTTTTGAACAACAATAAAGTCGGAATGCCACGAATGCCAAATTTAGCCGGTGATGCTGTATTTTCATCGACGTTGACTTTAACGATGCTGAGTTTGCCATCGTAATCTTTTGCCAATTCATCTAAAACCGGAGCAATCATTTTGCATGGGCCGCACCATTCGGCCCAAAAATCGACCAATACAGGCGTAGTAGCATTTAAAACGTCAGCTTCAAAAGTCGCGTCGGTCACATGTTTGAGTGAGCTCATGGTTTTTCCTTGTAAGTTAATCTGATTATTGATATAGAGTTGATCGCTCTTTTCACAAGAGCGGGTTCAACGATGCGTCATTTTAGCTTTTTTCTGCCGCTCGTGCTGAGTCAACATCGTATAATCAGGGCTATTTATTTTTATGAAGGGTGAATTAAAGTACGAATAGCAATTTTC
>JBIKPB010000240.1:0-2916 GCA_044357705.1 Formosimonas sp.
ATGCCTACATTGAACGATTTAATCGAACTGCAAGGCATGAGTGGCTTGATTTACATTTGTTTGAATCGGTTGAGCACGCACAAAACTTGGCGACCGAGTGGCTTTGGACTTACACTAACGTGCGACCTCATTCAGCAATTGGTGGTGTACCGCCAAGACGATTGATTGACGTCGCTTAACCTCTGCTTTTAGGTGATGCTAAAAATGGGGGGTTACACTTTCTGCCCAATTCCCATTTTATTACCCCCTTATTATTAAAATAATTAGTGACGTTACAACGACCCAAAAAATTAACCCCACCAATGAAGCAAGACAAGATTGAGCAAATGTCGTTTTTACTTTTGTTAAATTAATTCGACCAAAACTTAATAAAAATAAAACATAAGAACCTATTGTAACTAAAATAATATCGAGTACAAGCCAAGATAAAAATTCAAACATTAAATTTAGCCCATCCCATAAGATTTAAAATTGAAATTAAGCAAAAAAAAATATCCTCGCTATAAACGGGGATATTTCTTTTCTCATTCAAAATCATCAGAAGATTTTAAAACATTACAACACATCAACCGCATTGAGCTCTCTAAATGCCTGCAACAAGCGCTCGACCATCGACTCCTCACCTTTGCGCAACCAAACGCGGGGATCGTAATATTTTTTGTTCGGTTTATCATCGCCATCCGGATTGCCGAGTTGGGTTTGCAAATAATCTTTGTTGTCGGCGTAGTAATTTAAAATACCTTGCCAATTCGCCCACTGCGTATCGGTGTCGATGTTCATTTTGACCACGCCATATTCGATCGACTCTTTGATTTCGGCTTCGGATGAACCGGAGCCACCGTGAAACACAAAATCCAAGATATTAGCCGGCAAACCAAATTTTTCGGACACATATTTTTGCGAGTTGTCCAAAATCTTCGGCGTCAACTTGACGTTACCCGGTTTGTACACGCCATGCACATTGCCAAATGATGCCGCAATGGTGAAACGCGGGCTGATTTTGATCAGTTGCTCATACGCATAAGCAACATCTTCCGGCTGAGTGTATAGCGCAGATGAGTCGACACCGCTGTTGTCGACTCCGTCTTCCTCACCACCGGTCACGCCGAGCTCGATCTCAAGCGTCATGCCGATTTTGTCCATGCGCTTTAAATACTCACCGCAAATTTCGATGTTTTCAGCCAATGACTCTTCCGACAAGTCGAGCATGTGTGATGAAAACAAAGGTTTGCCGGTTTCTTTAAAAAACGCTTCGCCTGCATCAAGTAAACCATCAATCCATGGCAAGAGTTTTTTCGCAGCATGATCGGTGTGCAAAATTACGGGCACGCCATAAGCAGCAGCCATTGAATGCGTATGACGTGCACCAGCAATCGCCCCCAAAATCGCAGCTTGTTGGCCTTCGCCCTTAAAGCCTTTACCGGCCATAAATGCCGCACCACCGTTCGAAAACTGGATGATTACCGGCGCTTTAGCTTTAGCCGCAGCTTCAAGCGTGGCATTGATCGTGTCAGAGTTGACACAGTTGACAGCGGGCAAGGCAAAACGCGCTGCTTTGGCCAGTTGAAATACTTTTTGTACGTCGTCACCGGTTACGATTCCAGCGGACACGTGATCAAAGATTTTAGACATATAAAACTCCTCAAGATAGTAAACGTTTGGTCTCGATAAAACCAAACGTTTACGATCTGTACCCGACTTGGGCGAAGGTAATTTTACTACATTATTTTGATGTTTCGGCTAAAGAAATGCGTGCACTCGACATTTAAGCTCAAAAATAAGCGCAGGGCGAGACCAGCTAATAAATTCATTCGTGACGCAATAACCTATTCGTTCGCAAGCATATTCTGCTTGTTCACTGGAATAAGGGCGTACAAAAAAAGCTTACATTATTCACGAGCCTCTAAACTACGCCACCTCATGTCCTCGCGATGCTTCAAGCAACTCAAACCAATCAGCGTCATCAAGCTGAAGGTCTACAGAATCCACCATACTGCGAATTCGATGGACGTTGCTGCTGCCCAAAATCACCGCCGCATTGGCTTGACGGTGCTGCGCCCATGCAATCAACATCTGACTTTCATCCGCCTGATATTTTTCGCACAGTCTGATCAAAACAGAACGAATACGTTGATTTTGCGCACTGCTCGGATCACTGAAATACGAACCCAATGGCGACCAAACTTGAATCGATTTGTGCAAAGTCCGCAACTGGAGCAAAGTATTGTCAAACAACGCTTGCGGCTGATTCAATGACAACTCCAATTGGTTGGTCACCAAGGGGAACGGCGCATTCAGCTGCTCGAATGCATAAGCATCAAAATTGCTCACACCAAACTGCTTGACCTGCCCCGACTCCTGCAATTGATGAAATGTCTCTGCAATTTCATGTAAATCCATCAACGGCGAGGGTCGATGAATTAATAGCGTGTCTAAATAATCCGTACCGATTTGTGCCAAACTGCGCTCGACACTCGCCACAATATAATCACGCGAGGTGTTGTAATGTTTCACGTGCAAGGTACTCGGCAACACAATCGCACATTTGCTGATGATTTCTACCTCATCACGCGTGATTCCGCTGGCTTTTAAAGCCGCGCCAAATAAAGCCTCTGTCGTATAGTCGCCATAAATATCGGCCAAATCAAAAGTGGTGATGCCCATCGAAACGCCACTGCTCAAAAGTTCGGCAGCGGCTGCAACCGATAAATTTGCGCCCCACTCACCCCAGCGCATAGTGCCTAAAATAAACGAGGAGTGTGATGTATTGGGCATGTCAATCTTCAAATAAAAAAATGGATTTCACGATTAAGCGATTAGGGTCATGAATAAACGGTGAATTAAAGTACGAATAGCAATTTTCGCAGATTGAAAAAGGCCAAGTGAGGCATCACATGGTTGACTTCAATCACCAAA
>JBIKPB010000241.1:0-2903 GCA_044357705.1 Formosimonas sp.
GATTTGGCGCAAACCGTTGGCAAACAAAACCTGTAAACGATTGTGCCAGACCTCTTGATTGGTTGAATTCAGCGCAGGAATAAACGCCTGCACATCTGACCATAATGCATCGAAATCACGATAACTCAACTGTACCGTTTCCACATCCAATACCGGCAAACCGAATCGTAAATCCTGCAAACGTGCGCCTGCATCCATAATGTTTGGCCAATGTGTCAAGAGCTCAAGCCATTCCGGCTGTGCGTTGACGATTTCGGGCAAGCTGCCCGCGCTCAATGTCGCGAACAACAACACACCATCCTCAGAGAACCAGTTTGGTAATTGTACAAACGCCGCTAAGATATCATTCGCGCCATCGAGCACCAACGGTGCGAATACTAAAGATGCTGCCGGTTGATGACTATCGCTTAGCAATTCGTCCAGACGACGCGATTCAATGACCGTACGAAACGGATTGAGTTTGCGCAACCAACCACCTTGCTCCGGCTCGCTTTGAGCCGTTATAACCCGCCATTGCGATAAGGGCTCATTGAGCCCAAAGGATTTGAACTCGTGAATGGGCAGCGGATACGCGCTGATTTCGCGCATCAGTGCTGGCTTGATTTTAATGCTGGCGACACGTTCTAAAAGTTCGCGTGCGACGTGTTGCACTAAATCGGTAGGAAGTTGCGGCATGAGATTTGAATTTATGTGATATTTCGTTTACGATTGGGTATGAGCATTTTAACACGAAGCCAGTCCTACAAAACCCGCGCCATCAATGCTTTGGCTCGCGTGTTGGGTGGCTGTGTTCAATGTGGTGAGCATGGTGTTGCATCGGATTTTTCGCCGCGATTGTGTCAGTCCTGTAGTGTAGGCGTCAAAGGTAGGTTCGGTCAGCAACATCGCTGCCAAACCTGTGCGGCGCCGCTTGAAACCGATGACATGAAATGCCTCGATTGTCTCATTGACCCACCTTTAGTGACACGCACCCTCGCATTCAGCGACTACAGTCACACCACTCAGCATCTGATTCTGAATTATAAATTTCACCATCATCTGAGTAATGCCCCGTTACTCGCCGATGCGCTCACTGCGGTTTTACGTCAACAGCATATTGTGCCGGATATCGTGATCGCCGTACCGCAACACGACAGCATGACACGCGCGCGCGGCTTTATTCCACTGACGCATCTGATTAATGGCATGGATTGGCGACGTTTGTATCCGCATGTTAGACCACACGTTGACCCTCAAGCCTCGATTCGCTTGCATCACCAACATTTACAAATCGGTGCAAGTGCCGCCGAGCGTCATCGTCAGGTCAAAGGGGCATTTACCATCACACGGGATTTAACCGGTTTACATGTACTGCTGATCGACGACGTGTATACGACCGGCGCCACACTCAACGAACTCGCACGCATGTGTCTGGCAGCCGGTGCCAAAGAAGTATCCAATCTTGTCATCGCGCGGGCACGCTTGGTAAAATGAAACCCTTTTGGCATTCACGTTGAATTTTTTAGACGCACAACAATCTGCGCCCCATCTTCCTCATTTTAGACAAACCTTAGAAAATCACTCATGTTCAACATCGTTCTCGTTCAACCCGAAATTCCACCCAACACCGGCAATATCATTCGTCTGTGCGCCAATACCGGTGCACAACTTCATTTGGTCAAACCACTCGGTTTTCCGCTCGATGATGCGCGTATGCGTCGTGCAGGATTGGATTACCATGAGTTCTCTGATTTAAAAGTCTATGACGACTGGGCAGATTTTCTCGCACGCGCGCAACCGGCAAAGGATCGAATGTTTGCGCTGACCACCAAAGGCTCGCACATCTTGAGCGAAACGGTTTTTGCAGCAAACGATTGGTTTGTACTCGGCTCAGAAACCCGTGGTTTACCGGACGATATTCGCAATTCATTCCCGAGTGAGCAGCGCATTCGTTTACCGATGATGCCCGACAACCGCAGCTTGAATTTGTCCAACACTGCCGCAATCATTGTTTATGAAGCGTGGCGACAATGCGGTTTTGTCGGCGGCAGCTGATGAAGTTTCGCTTTGACCTCAAACACGCTTGCATCGCACTGACATTATTGTGTATCGAGGTTTTGATTGCACTGTTTGTGCACGACCGCTACATTCGACCGTTTATCGGCGATCTGTTGGTGGTTGTCTTGATTTATTTTGCAATCGGCGCCGTCATTAAAGTCCATCCGGTTAAATTGGTATTTGCGGTGCTGATGTTTGCTTGCACGATTGAGTTTTTACAATACTGGCAACTGGCTACAAAACTCGGTTAGCTGAGAAGTAGTTGCCAATAATGATTTCAGTCGCGTTGAACGTTTCGGCTTTCGGCGGTACCGCATACATTTCGGCGGTGTCTAAAAAATCCACGCCACGGGTAAGTGAATGCGCCAATATTTGATGCGCATCGGCTTCGGCAACTTGCTCGCCAAACGTCATGGTACCAAGGCAAATCGGCGAGACTTGGAGGTCGCCGCGACCCAATTTAATTTTCTTCATGGACAATAACTTTATTGAATGAAGTGCACGATGATTAATAGTGAATACGGTATTAAACAGACCATAAAAAACTGCTGATGCGCGAACAAAGTACCACGCAAACAGCAGTCAATTTATCAAAGTTTAACGGGGCTCGCCCACGTCACACCATCAGCTCACGCCACCCAATAACGCGACAAATCGAATTGTGCCAAGCTGTCGATCACGTCATCGGCTTGTGTCAATACAGATGCTTGGCCGATACCGACGGCGAACATACCGGCATCTTTGATCGAGGCAACGCCGGCAACGGCGTCCTCAACGCCCAAGCAATCGGCAGGTGCAACGCCCAATTCAGCCGCCGCTTTGAGGAAAATTTCTGGATCTGGTTTGCCTCGTGCAATCGTGCGTGC
>JBIKPB010000033.1:0-10222 GCA_044357705.1 Formosimonas sp.
CTGGGTGCGCGCGAAAAAAGTCTGGTGTTCAACAAAGCTGTAAGTGATACACTCAAAGCAGCGGGTTATCCATCTAAAGCCAATTTGGACGAGATGAATAAAGTTATGGTGGTGATCATTTTGTTCGTTTTGGTTTTTTACGTCACGATGGTCTATGGGCCGATTGCGGCGATGCTGGTCGAGATGTTCCCGACTCGTATTCGCTATACCTCTATGTCGCTGCCCTATCATATCGGTAATGGCTGGTTCGGTGGGTTTCTACCCACGGTCGCTTTTGCGATGGTGGCTGCGAAAGGTGATATTTATCACGGTTTATGGTACCCCATTGTCGTGGTGTTGATTACGCTGGTAATTGGTTTATTGTGGGTTAAGGAGACCAAAAATGTCGACATTGCACAGGATTTAGATGATTGAGTGCATTTCGTGGATTCTAATAAAAAAATCGCCGATAGTCTCGGCGATTTTTTTAAGTCACGATTTTAGCGCGCAGCATCGGCCACAAAATATTCAAAGCCAAGCCCGCCAAAATCAAACCCGCAGCGGCAATCTTCCACGCTGGTAATGGCTCATTCAAATAAATTGCCGAAGCACCCATGCCAAAGACGGGGACGAGGAGCGCCATTGGCGTAATGGTCGCTGCGGGATAACGGGCGAGCAGCCAACCCCATGCGGCGTAACCAAACATAGTATTGGCGGCAGTTTGCCAAACGACACCGATCCAAGTGCTGAGCGTCATGTGTGCCAAACCTGCTTCAATGGCTGCTTGTCCTTCGGTGATGAGTGATAAAGCCAATAAAATCGGCACCGCAAAAATACTCGACCACACGACGTAACCGAGCATATTGAGCGACGCGTCGATTTTAGCCGAGTGACGGTTGATGATATTGGCAACCGCCCATGACAAGGCGGCGAACAAAATCATCGCCAGACCAGTTGGCGTGGTGGTACCGTCGGTGTGAGTGAAAATTACGTAAAGCCCCGCGGCAGCTAAAATCAATGCAAATACTTGAAACAATTTAATGCGCTCGCCGGAAAAATACATGGCCAAGCCGATTGTGAAAAATACTTGTGTCTGTACGACCAATGAAGTTAAACCCGGTGAAATATATCCGTTCATCGCCAAATAAATCGTACCGAACTGCCCCACGCCGATCAAAATGCCGTACGCCGCTAAATGCCATAGTGGCACGCGTGGGCGACGCAAGAAAAAAGCAGCCGGCACAAACGCCAAAGCGAAACGCAAGGTCGCGAAAAATAGGGGTGGCAAAGTCGCCAACACTTCTTTGATCACGACAAAATTCGTGCCCCAAATAAAAACGATGGCGATGGCGAGTAAAAAGTGAGCAGGGCTGAGGTGTTTTTTCAAACTACGTTCCGCGCGCGCGATGCACGGTGACCGATTCGCCGCCGATGCCCCAATTATCGGTCTCGACTTCATCAATCACAACGACGGTGGTAGCCGGATTTTTATTCAGCACGGTTTGCAGCAGTTCGGTCACGCCTGCGATCAGCTCGGCTTTTTGTTCTGCAGTCGCGCCTTCGCGGGTGATTTTGATGTTGACGTAGGGCATGGTTTATCCTTCTCTAGAGTTTGATGATCGGTCTATTTTTGCACGAGGCCGTTGCGTGTAATGTGAGGGTGATTGGGATCACGCGTGAATGTGATTCGCATGAACTTTATATGCACAGACAATCGCAATCAAGGCAAACATACCCATTACACGGGTCATGGCCAGTGCAGGGCTGCGTGAAAACGTCGCCACCAAACTGGTCGAAACCGCCGCGATGCCGAACTGCAACGACACCGCAAGTGCGGTTAAGCTGCCGGCCTGTTGTGGTCGGTGACGGAGCAACAATACCCCCATGCCGTTGGCGCACAGAGCATTGACGTGGGCGACATACACGATCACGAGTGGAATGATGTAGTTGAGGCGACCGAGCGCGGCCACGATGACCAAGCCCAATCCGGCCAAAGTCAAAACGGCTGCTTGATAGCGCATGAGCAAGGTTGCTTCAAAACGCTGGAGCAAATATAAATTGAGCGAAGTCACCAACGACATCGCGACGATGTTGGAGCCGAACAGTAGGGCGAACTGCAATTCCGTGTAACCCAATAACTGCGTATAAACGAACGGCGCACCGCTGATGAAGGCAAACATGCCAGACATCGCTGCCGCCATACAAATCATCAAACGCAAATTGTAGCCGTCGTTCAACAACGCATAATACTGGCGCAAAACGCCACCGAGGTGCAGATCGTGGGTTTTATCCGGTTTATGGGTTTCGGGGACGTGCTGATAAACCATATAACCCGCGCTCAGCGCGATCAACGTCAGTACCGCAAAGATCGAACGCCAGCCAGCAAGGTACAAAAATAGTGCGCCGATGGAGGGCGCGAGCAGTGGGGCGGTCATCGTGATCAGACTCATTTTGGACATCATGCGTGGCAATTCAGACGGGGGAAATAAATCCCTTGCCGCCGCACGCGCCATCACCACACAGGCACCGCAGCCGAGTGCTTGAAGGGTGCGCAAAACCATCAGCATGTGCACACTGGTGGCAAAAAAACACGCTGCGCTGGTCAGCGCAAACAACACGATCCCGCTGAGCAATAATTTGCGCCGACCAAAATAATCCGATAAAGGTCCGTAAATCAACATCCCTGCGCAAAACCCTGCAAAAAACAAACTCAATGTGAGCTGTAATTTTCCGGCTGACGCTTGCAGATCAACCGCCATAGTCGGTAACGCAGGTAAATACATATCAATGGCGAGTGCGCCAAAAGCGACAACGGACGAAAGAATGAATATAAGGCTTCGGGTATTGGACATGGATGGTGTTGAGTATACTGATAAGCTTGTCAGTTTACTCCAATTCAGAGACGCATTCAGCGAACACTTCTTTTGCGGTAAACAGACCATGTAGTGTGGCGGGAAACTCTGAGTACAGCGAAATTTGCATCATTACCTCGATGATTTGGTCGTGTGAGCAACTGACGTTGAGCGCACCGTGAGGGTGTAATTATGGCTGCGGTGTGGCGCGTAGCCCAGCACGGTAAATGTAGCAATAAAAAAGCCCTTGATTCAATGAAGTGAAACAAGGGCTTTGAATGACCAATTTAGCAGTGATTACGGTGTTTTGTATTCGATGCGACGGTTTTTGAGGCGGCCGGTTTCGGTCGTGTTGTCGGCAATCGGTAGGGTGTCACCGTAACCTTTGGCGGTCAACATTGCGGCTGCAACGCCATTGTTGATTAGAAATGCGCGTACGGCTTCGGCGCGTTTACCTGATAAAGCCAAGTTGGTTTCCGGTTTGCCGACGTTGTCTGCATGGCCGCCGATTTCAAACTTAAAGTCTTTTTTATCTTTCAAAAGTTCTGCCGCTTTTTTCAACACAGCTTGGTTGCTGGCAGGAATTGCAGTTGAGCCGCTGGGAAAATTGATGATTTGCAGGCTCATTGCTTCCAAAATGTCTTTACCCGCAGCATCGGCTGGTAAGTTGGTCAAGGCTTCCATTGATTTTTGGGTTGCTGTTTGGGTAGTGGTAGCGATATCGAGGTTGCTGATTTTGTAATCCGTACCTAAAAACGCTTGCAGTTTATCTTTAAGTGAGTTGGCCGTGCCTGATAATGTGACGGAATCGCCGTTGAACGTGACTTCTGCACCGGGTAATTTGAATAAGTCAAATAGGCCAGTGAGTTTAGCGAGCCAGCCCGCCGGTTTGACATCTGCGGCAACGGTTAAATTATTCACATAGTTGCCTTCGCCAAAGACTTTTTTGAGCTCTGCGTCGATTTTCGCTTTGATGGCGTCGGTTGGTACTTCGCCATTGAGGGTGAATTGCCCGTTGACGTTGGCACCTGTGAGCATCATGGCGCGCGTGCCGACAGGAGCGACGGGTACTTCGGTTTTATGGATGGTGACTGGAGTCGGTTGTGGCGCTTCGATGGTTTTACTCCAATCGTCGCAACCTCTGAACAATAGTGCGACGAGCAATACCGCCACGCCGGCGCCGAGCCATTTGGCCCATTGGCCTTGGGGTTTGTTCGCGTTATTTTGTGATGCACTCATGCGGTTTTTTTCCTTGTGGGTTGTGGTGATGATTGGATGGGAAATGGGTGGGCTGACTTCTGTCGGTACGTCATTGCCCAAAATTTGGCGCAAAACAAAGGGCAAAATGCCACCGTGGCGGTAATAATCGACTTCAATCGGTGTATCGATGCGATTTTTGACCGAGACATGACTGCTTGTGCCATCTTTGCGATTAATCACTAATGTTAAGTCATTTTGCGCGGTGAGGGTGTTGTCGACCCCCAAAATATCAAAGGTCTCATCACCGACAATGCCCAAACTTTGTGCCGAGTCGCCGTTTTTGAACTGTAGTGGCAGTACGCCCATGCCGACCAAGTTGGAGCGATGAATCCGTTCAAACGATTTGGCAATCACCGCTTTGACGCCCAACAAGCTCGTACCTTTGGCGGCCCAGTCACGTGATGAGCCGGTGCCGTATTCTTCACCGGCAAACACGATGGTCGGTGTGTTGCTCTCGATGTACTGATTGGCTGCATCAAACACCGTAGTTTGCTCGTGGACTGATACCGTGTAATGTTGATCGGGTTTGCTGCCGTCGATGTTGATGTGCGGGTTGGGGGTTGTTACGTCGACGTTGCCAAAATTACCGCTCGCCATTTCTTTACGTGCAGAAGGCGCATCAGCGTTGACTTCACGCGTGTGCAGCGTGTAACCGCCCTCAAGCAATGAGCCGTCTGGATTCGGCGGCAGCATTAAATTTTTGATCCGCACATTGGCGAATGTACCGCGGATCATGACGTCGTGATTGCCGCGCCGTGAGCCGTAGCTATTGAAGTCTTTTGGTTCCACACCTTGCGCTTGCAGCCATTGTCCGGCGGGTGTGGTCGCTTTGAACGAACCGGCGGGCGAAATGTGATCGGTCGTGACCGAGTCGCCCAAAACCAGTAAAGCACGTGCATTGCTGATGCCCTTGATGTCGTCGATGCCCATTTTAAATTGATCGAAAAACGGTGGTCTTGCGATGTAAGTGGACTTTGGCCAACTGTAGACTTGGCCGGTTGGCGCGGGTACTTGCTGCCACAGGTCTAAATTTTTGGCAAAGTCGCTATACAGTTCTCTGAACACCGCAGGATCGTAAGCGAATGGCAACACGGCCTCGATTTCGCTGGAGCTGGGCCACAGATCTTTGAGGTAAACCGGTGCGCCGTTTGGATCAAGCCCGAGTGGTTCGCTGGTTAAGTCAATGTTGGCTCGACCCGCCAGTGCAAATGCAACAACCAGTGGTGGACTGGCGAGGAAATTCGCTTTGATGTTGGGGTGGATGCGTGCTTCAAAGTTGCGGTTACCGGACAATACCGCAGCGACGATGGCATCGTTTTTGATGATGGCTTCTGTGATTTCGGGCGAGAGCTCGCCCGAGTTGCCAATGCAGGTTGTGCAGCCAAAGCCGACGAGGTTGAAGCCCAGTTGGTCGAGATAGTTTTGCAAGCCTGATTTTTGTAAATATTCCGCAACGACGCGTGAGCCGGGTGCGAGCGAAGTCTTGATGTGTGGTGCGACGTGCAGGCCACGCTCAACAGCTTTTTTGGCGAGTAAGCCGGCCGCCAACATCACGCTGGGATTTGAGGTGTTGGTGCAAGACGTGATTGCGGCGAGGACAACATCACCATGTTTGAGTGGTCGTGTATCGCCGCTAATCTCAAAGTGCAAATCTTCAGCACCTACTTCTTTGTTAAAACCGTTTTCGTCTGTTTGTGTGAGCAATTGGTTGAATTGGGTTTTCATATCATTCAACGCGATACGATCTTGCGGACGTTTGGGGCCGGCGAGCGAGGGCACGATGTCGTGCAGATTGAGTTGGATCGTTTCGCTATAGTCAATGTCCCCAGCGCGCGGGACGCCGTACATGTTTTGCGCTTGATAATATGCTTTAAACGCCGCGACTTCCGCATCGGTACGACCGGTTTTGACCATGTAATCGACGGTTTTGTCGTCGATCGGAAAAAAGCCCATGGTCGCGCCGTATTCGGGTGCCATATTGGCAATCGTCGCGCGATCGGTAACAGATAAACTTGGCGTACCTTCACCATAAAACTCGATGAACTTACCGACCACTTTGGCGTGGCGCAGCGCTTCGGTTACGGTCAAGACCAAATCGGTGGCGGTCACGCCTTCCATCAGTCGACCCGACAGTTCGACACCGACCACATCGGGGGTGAGTAAATATACCGGTTGATCGAGCATCGCTGCCTCGGCCTCGATGCCGCCGACGCCCCAGCCGACGACGCCGACTGCATTGATCATCGTTGTGTGAGAATCGGTACCGACCAGTGTGTCGGGATAATAAACGCCGTTTTTGTAATGCACGCCGCGGAATAAGTACTCAAGATTGACTTGGTGCACGATGCCGATGCCGGGTGGTACGACTTTAAAGGTATTGAAGGCTTGCATGCCCCATTTGAGGAATTGATAACGTTCGCGGTTGCGTGTGAATTCGATTTCCATGTTTTGCCGCAGCGCATTGGTCGTGCCGTATTTATCGACCACGACCGAGTGATCGACCACCAGATCGACCGGCACAAGGGGCTCAATGATTTTCGGATCGTGCCCTTGGCTCTGGGCAGTATTGCGCATCGAGGCCAAGTCGGCGAGCAAAGGCACGCCGGTAAAGTCTTGTAACACCACACGCGCCACCACAAATGGGATTTCGTCGGTACGCTCGGCATTGGCTCGCCAATGCGCGAGTTGATGAACGTGTTCGGCAGTGATTTTTTGTCCGTCGCAATTGCGCAAAACCGACTCTAAAACGATTCGAATCGAGACCGGCAGACGTGCAATATGCTCGCCCAACGCTGGTAAACTGTAAAAATAAGCTGTTTTACCGTCGCCCGCGTCGAACGTTTTGAGGGTGTGATGAAAGTGGTGTGATGGGTTCATAGCGCGCCTCTTGTGGTGAGAGTGGATGAAAAATTAGTTTTATTGTACTCTTTGTCACGTCGTGCTGGCTTTCAAATATTGTGTGACTCGATCACTCATATATAAGACACAAGAATGCAAAAATACTTTAAAATTCGAGTTTATTGAGCAGCTATTTTTATTTCAAATTTTGGCAGGGTTGCCCCAACAAAATTTCTAACCAATAACACGAAAAAAGTAGGTTTTAACTTTTTTCGTATGAGTTAAAACACCACTTCCACCCTTATCAAAAAGGACATCATCATGTTACAAGCCTATCGTGAACACGTGGCCGAGCGCGCCGCATTGGGCATTCCACCCTTACCTTTATCTGCCGCGCAAACGGGTGAATTGATCGAGTTGCTCAAAAATCCACCTTTGGGTGAAGAGTCTACGTTATTGGATTTGATCGTGCATCGCGTACCGGCGGGTGTCGATGACGCCGCCAAAGTCAAAGCGAGTTATTTAGCTGCTGTCGCGCACGGTACTGAAGAATGTCCTTTACTTAGTCGCGCCAAAGCGACCGAGTTGTTGGGCACGATGCTCGGTGGTTACAACATCAGCCCATTGGTTGATTTGTTGGATGACGAAGTGGTCGGTGAAATCGCTGCGGACGCACTCAAAAAAACCTTACTCATGTTCGATCAATTCCATGACGTGAAAGAAAAATCAGATGCAGGCAACGCCAATGCCAAAGCCGTGATCCGCAGTTGGGCAGAAGCCGAGTGGTTCACGTCACGCCCTGAAGTGCCTACATCTTTGACTGTAACGATTTTTAAGATCACCGGCGAAACAAATACCGATGATTTGTCACCTGCACCTGATGCATGGAGCCGTCCTGACATCCCATTGCACGCCTTGGCGATGCTCAAAAATAAACGCGACGGTATCACACCCGAAGAAGATGGCAAACGTGGCCCAGTCGCATTTATCGAGTCATTAAAAGGTCAAGGCAACTTGATCGCCTACGTCGGCGACGTGGTCGGTACTGGTTCTTCGCGTAAGTCTGCGACGAACTCGGTCTTGTGGTTCACCGGCGAAGACATTCCGTTCGTGCCGAACAAACGCTTCGGTGGTGTGTGCTTGGGTGCTAAAATCGCGCCGATTTTTTACAACACGATGGAAGACGCGGGTGCATTGCCGATCGAGTTGGATGTCTCGCAAATGAATATGGGTGACGTGGTTGAGTTGCGTCCTTACGAAGGTAAAGCGTTGAAAAACGGTGAAGTGATTGCCGAGTTCAAAGTTAAATCAGACGTATTGTTTGACGAAGTGCGCGCCGGTGGTCGTATTCCTTTGATTATCGGTCGTGGTTTGACCGCCAAAGCGCGTGAGTCTTTGGGCTTGCCGCCTTCAGCATTGTTCCGCCTGCCACAAAATCCAGCCGACACCGGCAAAGGTTATTCACTCGCCCAAAAAATGGTCGGCCGCGCTTGTGGTTTACCTGAAGTTGATGGTGAGCAAGTTGGCGTGCGTCCCGGTACTTACTGTGAACCGCGCATGACTTCGGTCGGCTCACAAGATACGACGGGGCCGATGACGCGTGATGAATTGAAAGACTTGGCGTGTTTGGGCTTCTCAGCCGATTTGGTCATGCAATCGTTCTGCCACACGGCCGCTTACCCCAAACCGGTCGATGTCAAAATGCACCACGAATTGCCAGACTTTATCAGTACGCGTGGTGGCATCGCCTTGCGCCCCGGCGATGGTGTGATTCACTCATGGCTCAACCGTTTGCTCTTGCCTGATACCGTTGGTACCGGCGGCGACTCGCATACGCGTTTTCCGATCGGCATTTCATTCCCTGCGGGTTCGGGTTTGGTTGCGTTTGCTGCGGCGACTGGCGTGATGCCGCTCGATATGCCTGAGTCGGTTTTGGTGCGTTTCAAAGGCGAAATGCAACCCGGCGTGACTTTACGCGACTTGGTCAATGCGATTCCGTTGTACGCGATCAAATCCGGCTTGTTGACGGTTGCCAAACAAGGTAAGCAAAATATTTTCTCGGGTCGAATTTTAGAAATCGAAGGTCTGCCTGATCTGAAAGTTGAGCAAGCGTTTGAGTTATCTGACGCATCAGCTGAGCGCTCTGCTGCTGGTTGTACCGTTCACCTCAATAAAGAACCGATCATCGAATACATGACATCAAACGTCACGTTGATGAAATGGATGATTGCCAACGGCTATGAAGATCCACGCTCACTCGCGCGCCGCATCAAAGCGATGGAAGCATGGTTGGCAAACCCGCAGTTGCTCAAAGGCGACGATGATGCAGATTACGCTGCCGTGATTGAAATCGACTTGGCAGATATTCATGAGCCTATTGTGGCTTGCCCGAATGATCCGGATGATGTCAAAACCTTGTCTGAAGTTTCGGGTGCGGTGATTGATGAAGTGTTTATCGGTTCTTGTATGACCAACATTGGTCATTTCCGCGCCGCGTCAAAAATCTTGGAAGGCCGTCGTGATATTCCCGTGAAATTGTGGGTTGCGCCACCGACGAAGATGGACGCAAATCAACTCTCAGAAGAAGGTCACTACGGCGTCCTCGGCTCGGCTGGTGCACGTATGGAAATGCCCGGCTGTTCGCTCTGCATGGGTAACCAAGCGCAAGTGAAAGAGGGCGCAACGGTGTTCTCGACGTCAACGCGTAATTTCCCGAACCGCTTGGGCAAAAACTCCAACGTCTACCTCGGCTCAGCGGAGCTCGCGGCGGTCTGCTCGAAAATGGGCAAGATCCCGACGCGTGATGAGTATTTGGTGGGCATCGGTGTGTTGGATGCATCGAGTAAAGACATTTACAAATACATGAACTTCGATCAGATGGATGATTTTAGTGATGTTGCGAAAGAGATCACAGTTTAAAAATGTTAAAAAGCCCAACTTTGTTGGGCTTTTTCAATTAACAAGAGAATAAAATATGGAACCCATAACTTGGATATCTGCTTTTAACCGTCTTTTCAGGGTTATAAATATTGAAAATAGTGAAACATACCTTAGTGGTGCAAACTTTATAAAAATGGTTCAGCATGTAACCCCTGACTTACCAAATTACACTCAATATATTGAACTAAGAAACAAACAGAAAAAAAGCACCTCACGGAAAGATTTTTACTGGGACATCATTAATGAATTAAATGTGTAATCCCCCCAATTTTAACAACACTTAAAAGTAGGGGTTTTAATAAGCATTTTCAATCATCCGTCTTGGAGGCACACCACCAATCGCTGAATGAGGT
>JBIKPB010000242.1:0-2879 GCA_044357705.1 Formosimonas sp.
ATCAAAAATAACCCTGATTAACCACTGTTACGCAAGCCTGCTGCTAAACCATTAATGGCAATATGAATGCCGTTTTTTACATCAATTGATTCATCGCCGGCACGATAGCGCTTGAGCAACTCAATCTGCAAGTGATTAAGTGGATCTAGATAAGGTAAACGATTGCGCAAGCTGCGTGCCAACGTTGGGTTGTCAGAAAGCAATACGGTCTGCCCCGTAATCTTCTCTAACATCTCAAATGTACGCGTCCACTCGGCAACGATTTCTCTAAATATTCGGAAAGACAAATCTTGATCAGCAACCATTTCAGCATAGCGTGATGCAATCGCTAAATCGGTTTTAGACAAAATCATATCAACATTGGAAATCACCGATTTAAAAAATGGCCATTCGCGGTACATATTACGAAGAATCTGCAAACGCGCCTCATCATCGCCGACCCACGTCGTAAATGCCGAACCAACACCAAACCACCCCGGCAACATGATGCGTGCTTGCGACCACGAAAAAACCCACGGAATTGCACGTAAATCCTCAATTCGCATGGACGGTTTACGCGCCGATGGACGAGAGCCTATATTCAGTTGAGCAATTTCGTTGATCGGTGTCGCCGCGCGAAAAAAGTCGGTGAAACCATCAGTTTCATAGACCAATTTGCGATACGCCTTAAAGCTCAAGTCTGACATTTCGCGCATGGCAACTTCAAACGCCCCCCAATCTTTCGCATCAGAGGTTTGCGCCGCACTGGTTTCCAGCCCTGCTGCAACCAATGTTTCAAGGTTGCGCAAGCCCAAATCTGGATCACCGTATTTCGCCCCGATCACCTCACCCTGCTCGGTCAAGCGAATCCGCCCCGCTACGCTGCCTACCGGCTGTGCCAAAATCGCCTCATACGAAGGTCCACCGCCACGACCAACCGAACCACCACGACCATGAAAGAAAGACATTGAGACATTTGCCGCTTGAGCAACCTTAGTCAACGCCTGTTGTGCTTCGTAGAGCGACCAATTGGAGGTCAAAAAGCCGCCATCTTTGTTGCTGTCCGAGTAACCAAGCATGACTTCTTGGGTGCGTCCGCGCGCGTTAAGCCACGCGTCAACCATCGGTAATTTAAACCAAGCTTGCATCACCGCAGGTGCACATTGCAAATCCTCAATCGTCTCAAACAACGGCACAATGTCAAACGCGCAAAAAGCATGGTCACCACCCGCCGCTTGACCCGTTTCTTTCATCATGACCGCGACTTCGAGCATGTCGGAAACGCTGGTCGCTTTGGAAATAATCGCCTGCTCAATCAAGCGCCCGCCAAAGCGTGCACGCAATTCACGTGCTTTATTAAAGATTGCTAATTCGCCGTTCAACTGCTCGCTCTGAACCAGCCACGGGCTGCTCAACAAGCGTGGATTGTGCAACTCATTGAGTAATAATTCGCAACGCTGCGCCTCATCCAGCGATAAATAATCATCATGAACGGCACCATTTTTGAGCAACTCGGCGACACAAACTTCGTGCACATCCGAATTTTGGCGCAAATCAATGGTCGATAAGTGAAAGCCGAACACATGCACCGCTTCAATCAAATGATTCAATCGACCATTAACCAAAGCACTGCTGTTATTGGCTTTGAGCGAGTCAGCAATAATTTGTAAATCGTGCGCCATTTCATCCGCACTCACATAAGCACTTGCTTGAACCAATGAAGCCGGCACCGCAGCAATGCCGCACAAATCGGTGGCGGCTTGTGCCACCCGACCATACATGCCAATGATCGCACGACGATAAGGCTCATTGGCGCGATGCGGCGAGTCATCGCCACTGGCTTCGGCTAAAGCTTGCAACACGTCGGAAACTTTTACAATCGTCGTCGCAAGCGGCAGCTCACTACCCAATGCATGCAACTCTTCCAGATAATGCTCAAATACCGTCGTTGCCTGCGCGTGTGTACAGTAATCAAGGGTTTCAGCAGTAACGAACGGATTACCATCGCGGTCACCACCAATCCACATGCCCATGGCCAAAGGACGCAAGGCGCAGGTTTGTGCTTCAGTTGCACCCAGCTCACGTGCGGCATTTTGATAACGGGTCACCAAAGCAGGAATCCGCTTGAGAAATGTCACGGGATAATAACTGATCGCGTTATTGATTTCGTCCGAGACTTTGAGTTTGGAGGTACGCAAGATCGAAGTCTGCCAAAGCGTTTGCACCAAACGATCCAACTCTTGCGCCCACTCTTTTTCCTCCTCTTCATCCATCGAACCTTGGTCACGACGCGCCAATAAAGCGGCAAGCGAGCGCGTCAAATCCAGCATACTTTTGCGTTGTACCTGTGTTGGATGTGCGGTGAGTACTGGAGCGACGGCGACGCGACTCATCGCTTTAAGCGCATCTTGTGCGCTGATGCCCTTGGTTTGTAAATTGAGCAAAGCACGCGCTAAAGTACCTGATTGTGGTGCCGCACCTTTGAGCCGATAAGAGCGACGGCGGCGGTTTTGATGAACATCTTCTGCAATATTAGCAAGTAACGAAAATAAACTGAACGCACGAATCACCCTCAATGCTTCACCGTCATTGAGTTTTTCGCATAGATTAGTGAGTGCATCACGCGCAGTTTGTGCTGTTTGAATATCGTCAATCGTGGATTCGCTTTTACGAAAATGCACAGCAGCTTGACGAATATTTTCGGTATGGTCAAACGCACTTTGTCCCGCATACATGCGTAGCGCATCACCAAGCAATTTACCCAATAAGCGGGTGTCTTCAATCAAAGGCTGCTGTTTTTCGTCCAAAGCCACGTTCAAAAGCGGCGTTGCGGGTAGCGTCATGTGTTTCTCCACGTCATAAAAAGTGTTCGACATGATCGAACACTAACACGCACAGCA
>JBIKPB010000035.1:0-10156 GCA_044357705.1 Formosimonas sp.
ATATAAATTGCCTTACCTTGATAGCCGGCCAATTTAGGAATGCAAAAACGCGCAAACGAAAAACCGGTGCGCGGATAATTTTTAGGGTCTTGCGGCAGTGGAATCGGCAGCTCAAGCATCGGCACCAATTCCACTCTTGCATCAGTATGGCGTTTGATCGAATGCTCTAACACATCACACGCGAGCATTTGTGAGCGATCGGTGCCGACATAAACACGGATGGTTTCAGCAGCAATCTCAGAATCAGAAGAAGAAATAGTGGACATAGCGATTTAAGAAGATAGAGTCAAGCCCCCATATCATCCGATAATTTGGTATTTGGGTTTACTTGGGTTTACTTGGGTTTAATAGATTTTGTGCTGGTTTCCACTCAAAATCTCTACAACACAACAAGTGCAAAGTTGGGGTTTACTTTGCAATTAAAGATACGAGTAAAATTTTCACGGTCAAAGTCTAACATAAGGCTTTTAAGCATTGGCATTTCTTGTAGAATTATCGTTGTTTCCAATCGAGCACAAACGCCCCATGACCCGCGTCTCTTCCCTATTTCGTAAACTGTATTACCGCATCAAAGGCAAACGCTGGTGGCACAATCGCGTCTACCCCTCCGATTTCAAAGTTGAACCCACACCCGATCAAAATCTGATCATGACCTACAAAGGCAATCGTGTGCAGGTTCAAACCGTCGATGTGCTGAGCAATGCTTTTGTCGAGCGCAGCATGCATGTGATTTTATCAGGCCCGTCGATTAAGGAAATTCGCGATCCTGTGCGCTTAACCCGTGAATTTTGCTTTGCTGTTAATGGTTCTGCGGCATTATTTGACGCACAAAATTTAAGTTACGACGCTTATATTGCCGACGATCCGGGCTTTGTCAAACAACGTGCCACCGATGTCGTGCGTTATGCCGCAAAGGCTCAGTACTGTTTTTTTTCCTACCGCACGATTTTTTTATTGTTAGCGCAAGGCTTTGATCTGTCGGGGTTAAATATTTATGTATTCGACTATCGTTTCATGCCGTTTCGTCGTCGCCGTGATCTGGAGCTAGCCCCATTTTTCGCCAAAACATTAACCGATGGTATCGCACTGTGCGATTCAGTGGTTTATATCGTGTTGCAATTGGCCTATGGCATGGGCTTTAACAAGATCGCCTTGTTTGGCATGGACTTATCCATGAGCGGACGCTTTTATGCCGAGCAAAAAGCGCAACCACAATTCTTAGATCATCATTGGCAGACTGGTATTGTCGCCCCGTTAACACTTGTCGGCGATATGGTGCACAATAACGAATGGCAAGTGATCAACTGCTCGATTAACTCGCGTTTGGATCACGCGATTTTGCCCAAATGCGATGCCAACGATTATTTAGCTGCGCTCTGAATGCGTTCTAAAGTGTGATTAAACACTGTCTCTACATCAGGCCAGCCTTCCGCTTGTACCGCAGTCACATTCGGTCCGATCGCACCATACATTTCACGCACGGTACGATTGAGCACACTGATCATCGGCACACCAACCGCTGCAGCCAAATGACCAGGGCCAGTATCGTTTGAAACCACACAAATGGCATTTTTGAGTACAGCCGCATATTGCGACAAATTGATTCCCTTAAGCGCAGGAATATTTGAGTATTTCTCTTGCCAATCGCCCTCTTCATTGGGCGCAGGACAACACACCAACTGATAGCCTTTGACTTTCATTTTATCAGCGAACGCTGCAAAAGCAGGCCATTTTTTATCTACACCATCAAAATCACCCGCGGCAAAAGGACAAACCGCTACATAACTTTTGGGCTGCAGGCCTTGCTCGGCTAATAATTGCAATGTTTCAGCTTCAATTTTTGGGTCAACGCGAAAGTCAATCCGATTCGGTGCCGGTAATTTTTTGTGCAACAACAGGTCACCCAGCTCCCAATAACGCTGATAAATACTAGAGTACGCAGGTGGCATGGGCAGTGAACGTTTTAAGAAAATCGTGCGTCCTTCATGTGCATGACCAATCACGTTGAGTCCAGCCAATTTCATCTCAAACACCGAACCAAATGAAGTGGGAAACGCAATCGCATTCATGTTTTTAGCCAAAGGACTTTTTAGCTTTTGGCGAATCTGGCGATAGAGCGCACGACGTTTCCAAGTCCCCATCGGTAATTTATGAGTATGCCAATCATGATAACCACTCAGCAAATCACCTAACCAACCACGTCCAACAATATGCAACTCGTGCTGTTCACTCAACCGCTCCCAAACGGGTAAACAATATACGGCATCCCCAATCCAATTGGGCGCGCGCAGGATTAAACTTGTTTTCTTCATCTGTTTCTTAAAATAATGTCAATTATTGTTCAATTCTAAGGGAGTTACGTGCACAAAAGCAATACAGGATTGCCTCAGCTATATTAAATCTCTGCGGGATCCACTTCAAGTAACCAATTCAAACGGCTCTTATGCGCCAAAATTGCCGCTTGCCAGCGTGGTAAAAATTTCTGTAAGCGTGCTCGTGAAGGGCATTCTACCAAAAGTTGCGCACGCTCTTGCTGATTGACCCGCATCAAACTCATCGGCACCGCAGCATTAACCGTAATGCTAGAGAATTCAGGCTGCTCATTAATAATTTCAAGCGCTGCCGTACGTGCTGTATTGGCAAAAGCCAAAGCCACATCGAGCTTAGGGGCTGCAACATGCAGTAACGCATGTGCCGCAAACGGTGGCAAACCGAGCTGCTCACGCACCGCCAATTCATCGGTTGCAAAGCCTTCATAGTCATGACTTAAAATCGACGACCAGATCGGATGCTCGACAAAACCCGTTTGAATAAACACCCGTCCCGCCACATCGCCGCGGCCAGCGCGCCCGATCACTTGCTGCATTTGTGCAAATAAGCGCTCAGGTGCCCGATAATCCTGAGCAAATAAACCGCTATCAACATCCAGTACACCGATGGTGGTTAAATGGGCCCAATCGTGACCTTTGGCGAGCATTTGCGTGCCGACCACGATGTCAACCACACCTGCCGCAATGTCAGCCAGTGCATGCTCCAGTTCGCCCTTTTTGCGCGTACTGTCGGCATCAATACGACGCACCACCGCGCGTGGCCACGACTTTTGTACGGTTTCCTCCAACCGTTGCGTACCTTGTCCGACGGGCAACATATCTGCATTACCACACTTAATGCAGGTTTTGGGTACACGTGACTCCCGCCCACAATGATGACAATGCAAACGCCGTGTGGTTTGGTGGTATACAAAATGCGCCGAACACGCTGGACAATCGTGCACATGGCCGCAATGGTCGCAATACAAAACCGGTGCGTACCCGCGACGATTTTGAAACAAGAGACTGGTTTGACGCGCCTCGATTGCGCGTTCAATCGCATTGCGAACGGTATTGGACAAACCGTCTGCGATCGTATTTTTTTGAACATCAATCAGTTGAACCTGTGGCAAAGTCGCCCCCGCCACGGCACGTTCACTCAGGCGATGCAAGCCGTAACGTCCACTTTGCGCGTTATGCCAGGATTCAAGCGACGGCGTAGCCGAACCTAATAGAATCGGAATATTCAGCTGATGTGCCCGATAAATTGCCACATCGCGCGCCGAATAACGCACGCCCTCCATTTGACGGTAAGATGGATCGTGCTCTTCATCGACCACAATCGCCTTAAGGTTAGGCAACATCGCCAAAACTGCCAAACGCGTCCCCAAAATCACCCGCGCTTGCCCGCTTGCGGTGCGCCAAACATTCATCAAGCGCGTCGATTCAGTGAGCTTGCTGTGCAAAGTCACCACCGCATCAGCTCCAAAACGCTCATTCAAACGCGCGGCCAACTGTGGCGTAAGGTTGATTTCCGGCACAAGAATGAGAACTTGCGCCGTTTCATCGGCCTGTAAAATTTCGGCCAAATATTGCAAATAGACTTCCGTCTTACCGCTGCCCGTCACGCCAAATAAGAGTTGCGGTTGATGATCTGCCTCACGCAAAGCATTGATCACCTCGGTTTGCGCTGCGGTGAGTGGTAGTGAAGCGGCCAAATCAATCGGTGTAGGCACAGGCGACATTTTTTGCCATTTTTTCCACGCCGCTTGCCCCGTCCGCAGAACCACGTCACCACTTGTCTCATCACGGACAAAATTCCGCGCTTGTCGCAATGCAACCGGCAACGACGGCAAAGCCACTTCGCCCAATCCTCGTTGATAATAGCACGCAATAAAGCGCACCAAAACCAACCAAGCCGCATCGGCGCGGGGCACAAACGGAATGATCGCTTGAATGCGCTTGAGCTTATCCAACGGCATGTCACTGGTCATACTGCTGCCCACCACAATACCAACGATGGTTTGTGCACCAAAACCAACCAAAACTGCCCGTCCCAAGCAATCCTGTTCAGCCATACCCTCAAGTGGCAGATAATCGAACACACCCGAAGCCGATACAGCTACGGGAATGTCACATGCCACCTGTAAAATAAATGCCGCCATTTAGTCCGTGTTATTGATGTTTAATTTAAGTTTTAACGCAAGTGCTTTGATTTTAATAGGAATTTTGATTTACCCACAAAATCTGTGGATAACTGTGTGGATAAAGCCTTAAAAACCACGACCAAGCCCGTCAAATCAAGCCTCAAGTCGGAATGCTCAATTTTTACACACTCATGAAATTCCTTATTTTTCAAATACTTAGAAAGATAAATTTGATTCAAGCACCCTAAATCGCCGCCAAACCACGCGCCCCAACGAAGCGCAAAAAATTGTGGGTAAGTCAAGTCATTTTCTGATTTTTGTTATATGTATTTATACGAATAAATCTCAAAAAATCATCAATCCACGCTTGACAAATGTCCCTCCTCAAAGTCGCAGGGCTCGGCTGTAAGTGTGCACTTCGTCGACCAAAATCTTTACCGCATCTGGATCGGTAAATTGTGAGATGCCATGTCCTAAATTGAATATATGACCCGGATTGGGACCAAAACAGTCTAAAATTCGACGCGCTTCGCTGCGAATGGTCTTTTCTGAACCGAACAAAACAGAAGGATCCAGATTGCCTTGCAAAGCCACTTTGTCGCCCACACGTGCACGCGCCGCTTTAAGGTTCATGGTCCAATCTAATCCCAGAGCATCCACCCCCGTTGCCGCCATTTGTTCGAGCCAAACACCACCGCCTTTGGTAAACATAATAACGGGAATTTTGACACCGTTCACTTCGCGATTAAGTCCGGCCAAAACTTGACGCATGTAAGCCAGCGAAAAGGTTTCGTATGCATCATCCGATAATGAGCCGCCCCATGTATCAAACAACATGACGGCTTGTGCACCCGCCGCAATCTGTGCATTAAGGTAAGCAATGGTCGCATGTGCGTTGACCATTAAAATATGATGCAACAAATCGGGGCGACGATACATCATGGTTTTGATCGTGCGAAACTCTTTGGACGATGCACCTTCCACCATATAACACGCAATAGTATAGGGACTGCCCGCAAAACCGATCAACGGCACTCGCCCCTGTAAAGAGGTGCGGATTTTCGCCACCGCATCAAACACATACTGCAAACGCGCCATATCTGGCACCTCCAAGCGCTGTACGGCAACCTCGTCCTGTAACGGCCGATCAAAAACCGGCCCTTCACCCTCGACAAAGCGCAAACCCAAACCCATTGCATCCGGTACGGTCAAAATGTCCGAAAACAAAATCGCCGCATCCAAACCATAGCGGTCAATCGGTTGTAACGTGACCTCGGTCGCCAACATCGGATCCTGTGCCAATGCCATAAAGCTACCTGCTTGGGCACGCGTCGCCTTGTATTCAGGTAAATAACGCCCCGCTTGGCGCATCAGCCAAATCGGTGTATAAGCCGTGGTTTCGCGCAAAGCACGCAAAAAAGTATCATTTTGAAGCGGAGTAAATGGATTCATAACAATCACTTAGTGAAAGAAAACGCTATTGTAACAATTACCTTCCCGTCCCGAGGTAAATTCAAGCCAGATCGACCCACAGCACCGAAAATGAAACGGCGAATCAGCAAAGTAACTTCGCTGATTTGGGCAGGAATCGCTATAATATTAAGCTTGAAAAAGGAAAAAACATGAATCAAACCTTTCCCATCTCAGGCATGACGTGCCAACACTGCGTGGTTCGAGTCCAGACTTTGTTATCAAGCGTCACGGGTGTACGCAACGTCACCGTCGACTTGATGCCACCTCGAGCACATGTTGAGGGTGATGATATTGACTTTGCGGCATTAGCAGCAGCATTAGCCGGAACTCAATTTGAACTCAAAGCCGCACCGATTACCAAGAAAATGGTGCGCTGATGCTCACCGCGCCTATTATTATCACCTTGGATGGCCCGACCGCTTCAGGTAAAGGTGCTGTCGCGCAGGCTTTGGCAGAACGTTTAGGCTTCGCTTATCTGGATAGTGGCGCATTATATCGACTGGTCGCATGGCAGGCATTGCATGCAGGCTGGACCTTGGAAACACACTTCGACGAAGAGCATAAATTACAACTGGCAGATTGGGCGCGTCATTTAAATGTGGTGTTTGTCAACAACCACATTATCTTGAACGACGCTGACGTTACCGAGTCCATCCGCGCAGAGCATGTCGGTAATATGGCTTCGAAAATTGCGGTAGTTTCCAGCGTGCGTGCCGCACTATTACAGCGTCAACGCGATTTTGCGCAAGGCCGCGGTTTGGTCGCCGATGGACGTGATATGGGCAGCATCATTTTCCCCGATGCACCCGTTAAAGTCTTTTTGACGGCAAGCAGTGAAATTCGCGCCGAAAGACGCTATAAACAGTTGATAAACAAAGGCTTTTCTGCTAATATGCGCGACCTAGTAGCTGATTTGAACGAGCGAGACGAGCGCGACACCAAGCGCATTCACGCCCCGCTCAGACCAGCGCAAGGCGCGTATGTACTGGACTCAACGAATTTGACTTTGCTTGAGACCGTTGAAAAAATTCTCCAGTATTACACCAGTATCGCCGCTTCGGATTGATTTGACCTGCAGGTGTGGGCTATTTCAAAATGACGTGTTTTTTAACTCCATTTTTGGTGGGATTTTTGTGACGGCATTTCGCTCGTCCGCCTGCTTTAAATGTGTAACCTTAAGTGAACTTATTAATGTCTACTGCAACTCAAGAACAATTTGCACCCGATAGCTTTGCAGCTATGTTTGAAGAATCTTTAGCGCGCCAAGAAATGCGCGCAGGTGAAGTCATCACCGCTGAAATCATGCGCATCGACCACAACTTCGTCGTCGTTAACGCCGGTTTGAAATCAGAAGCATTTATCCCTGTAGCAGAATTTATGAACGATCAAGGCGTACTCGAAGCTGAAATCGGCGACTTCGTTTCTGTCGCGATCGACTCGCTCGAAAACGGCTTTGGTGACACGGTTTTGTCGCGTGATCGCGCAAAACGTTTGTCTGCTTGGTTGGGTCTCGAAAAAGCCCTCGAATCAGGCGAATTGGTTTCTGGTTTGATTACTGGTAAAGTCAAAGGCGGTTTGACCGTTATGGCGAACAGCATCCGTGCGTTCTTGCCAGGTTCTTTGATCGACACACGTCCAATTAAAGACATGACGCCTTATGAAGGCAAAACGATGGAGTTTAAAGTTATTAAACTCGACCGTAAACGCAACAACGTCGTATTGTCACGCCGCGCAGTTCTCGAAGTCACCATGGGTGCCGAGCGCGCGAAATTGGCTGAAACTTTGTCTGAAGGCATGGTTGTTAAGGGTATCGTTAAAAACATCACCGACTACGGCGCGTTCGTTGACCTCGGTGGTATTGATGGCTTGTTGCACATCACTGATTTGGCATGGCGTCGCGTGCGTCACCCATCAGAAGTATTGACGGTTGGCCAAGAAGTTGAAGCGAAAATCCTCAAATTCGATCAAGAAAAACACCGCGTTTCATTGGGCATCAAACAACTGGGCGACGATCCTTGGTCTGGCTTGGCAAACCGCTACCCAGCGCACACACGTTTGTTCGGTAAAGTAACGAACTTGACCGACTACGGCGCGTTTGTTGAAATCGAGCAAGGCATCGAAGGTTTGGTACACGTTTCTGAAATGGATTGGACAAACAAAAACGTCGATCCGAAGAAACTGGTTTCTTTGGGTGACGAAGTTGAAGTTCAAGTCATCGAAATCGACGAATCAAAACGTCGCATTTCTTTGGGTATGAAACAATGCAAACCAAATCCATGGGATGAATTCGAAATCAACTTCAAAAAAGGTGACAAAGTCACAGGCGCAATCCGCTCAATCACTGACTTCGGCGTGTTTGTTGGTTTAGAAGGCGGCATCGACGGTTTGGTACACATGTCTGACTTGTCTTGGAACGATGCACCTGAAGCTGCAATCCGCAACTTCAAAAAAGGTCAAGAAGTTCAAGCAGTTATCTTATCAATCGACGTGGACAAAGAACGCATCTCTTTGGGCATCAAACAACTCGAAGGCGACCCATTCATGAACTTCGTGTCGGTGAATGACAAAGGCAGCATCGTTAACGGTAAAGTTAAATCTGTTGAAGCCAAAGGCGTTGTGGTTGATTTGGGTGAAGACATCGAAGGTTACTTGCGTGCATCAGAAATCTCATCTGAACGCGTTGAAGATGCCGGCTCACACTTCAAAGAAGGTGACGCAGTTGAAGCGGTGATCGTATCCGTTGATCGTAAAACTCGTTCAATCTCTTTATCAATCAAAGCCAAAGACCAAGCAGCGACTCAAGCTGCGATGGAAAAATTGTCTGACAACTCAGGTGCGGCCGCTTCTGGCACCACCAACTTGGGTGCATTGCTCAAAGCCAAATTGGAACAAAACTAATTTGACATGAGTGTGATAAGAACGCATTGCTGATTCAGGATGCGTTCTTATTTTTTGCTTCAGACTTTTATTATTTGACTCTATCATGACAAAATCAGAACTGATCGGTAATTTAGCAGCGCGCTTTCCGCAATTGGTCGCACGCGATGCTGAGATGGCCACAATGGCTATTTTAGATGCGATTGCACACACATTGGCCAAGGGTCAACGCGTCGAAATCCGCGGCTTCGGCAGTTTTTCGGTCAACAACCGCGCTTCACGCGTCGGTCGCAACCCTAAAACCGGCGCAACCGTTGTCGTACCGGATAAAAAAGTCCCGCACTTTAAAGCCGGTAAAGACATGCGTGAACGTGTGGATCAAACCTTGACACAAGAGTGATGAGTATCAATAATTGTGTATGACAAATGGCGCATCATGTGATGCGCCATTTTTATGGTCGAAGGTCCTCATGCCGTGACTATTTTTTCTGCACCCGATCAACTAAAGTACGCAACTCCAATACATAGTCCTGCAAAAAGGCTTTTTGAATCGGCTCCGTGAGTGTACGAAGTGCTTGCGTGTACTTAGGTAAAGCCATTTTTGCCGCTTCGTCAGATTTAATCCCCAGCGGTGACTCTTTAAAAGCCAATAAAGCTTTAATTTCGTCATCGGTGAACGCAACATAATAATTGTCCGACCAAAGACGCATCATATCTTTTGCAGTAACGGCATTCTTATATTTATCCGCCACACGTATAATAATCGCTTTCATTTCCTGTTCAAGTTCGGGGCTTGCACCCAATTGCTCAAACAAAGGTTTATAAGCTTTATCTACTTCAGCAGCCATCCGGTCATTATTGGCTTGCAACTCGTTTGCATAAGCTGCCTCCAATCCAGTCAACTGATTGAGCCGCTCAATCATTGCTTCACGTGATTGCGCCTGTGCACACAGCACTTGGCCAACTAAAACA
Source organism: Formosimonas sp. (assembly GCA_044357705.1). Lineage (GTDB taxonomy): Bacteria > Pseudomonadota > Gammaproteobacteria > Burkholderiales > Burkholderiaceae > Hydromonas. Next base: position 9,779 of record JBIKPB010000035.1, read on the forward strand.
ATACCAAACACAAACTTGCGCATCATGTCGCGCTCCTTTTATTTTGACGCTTTATCCTTAATCACCGAAGTGCTAAGATCGTGCATAACTGTTTACAACCGCACTCAACAGTTGTTTAATCTCCTCCGGAATGGGAAATGTATCCGCATGATAATCTTGGGCACCGCTGTGCTCTTTTTCCACCAAGTCATCATGCATTCGACCCATCATGCCATTAATCGCGCTAAGATGGCGAAAGACGTCGTTGTGGTACTGTGACGGATACAAAATAACCAAAGCGACATAAAACGATGCCTGACGACTGACGATTTTACGAATGCTGTGAAAATCCCGCGCAGTGATTTCTGTTTTGGTTAATTTGGAGCGGATAAAGTCAAT